>NZ_JADBRW010000024.1:0-8759 GCF_020247025.1 Microcystis sp. M109S1 | reverse complement strand
CAACACCAGTTATCAGTGAGCAGTGAGCAGCTTTTTTCTTCCTGTTCCCCAGCCCCCATCCCCCATCCCCCATCCCCTATCCCCCATCACCGAGGGAGTAATTGTTGATAGAAATCCAATTGTTTTTGAGCGAGGGCTTTATTAGTATAATTGGTCATTACTCTCTGATAACCCCTCTGGCCTAATTCTTGAGCGAAGCTGGGATTATCTAAGAGAGTTTGTATAGATTTAGCCAGTGCCTCCCCATCTTTTTCGGGAAAAATTAAACCCGTATCAGCAATAACAAAGGGGATTTCTCCCGAATCAGAACCAATAACAGGAACCTGACAGGCCATAGCTTCAATTAAGACATGACCGAATTGTTCTTTCCAACCGACGGCCGTTAAGGTTTTGACCTGATAGGTGATTTCTGAAGGCAAAACTAAAGTGTTCATCAGGTTAATATAATTAACTACTTGATCGTGGGGAACACTTTCCACTATCATCAAGCGATCGCTTATTCCTGCGGCTGTAGCTTCGCTGACTATTTTATCTTTCAGGATTCCCCGACCTAACAGTAATAATTTCCACTTACCTGTTAATTTAGCTACAGCTTTAATCAGCTTTAGAATGCCTTTCTCTTCCACAAAACGACCGATAAAACCAATCACGAATTCATCGTTTTCAATGCCTAAAGATCTGGCTAAATCGGGTTGCTTGCTGGGGGAAAAAAGAACTTCATCCACTCCTAATTGTGGTAAAACGGTGTATTTACCCCTGTAACCCCGTTCTTTTAAAACATCTACCCCGTCCTGATTACCAGCGATTAAACCATCGGTATTTTTCAGGTTATAAGCTTCTAACCAAGAGATGGGAAATTTAGGAGTATAGGGAAGATTCCACCAAGTAAAAAATACATTTTTAGCCTGGAGATTTAAGAGACGATTCAGAGTAATAAATTGAGCATAAGCGAGAGATTTAGAACCCTGTTCCACTTGAATAATATCAGGTCTAAATTTTTGCAATAAAGGAATTATATCAGTGCCAAAAGTTAATAAAGCTTGGTTATTCTGGCTAAAATTAGAGATAGGAATGACTCGGAAATTGTCGGCTATTTTCGGTTGACTTTCAATGATTTTATTTTGGACTCCTCCCGGTTGCCAACGTTGGGGAACAACAATAGTAACTTCAATATTGGGATTTAATCTTGTCAGGGCGCGCAGTTTCTCACAGTTGAGATCAACGACATAGGTATGACTAGCGACTAAAATTTTCATAGATGATCTAGTTTTGTATAAATTTGGCCATCATTCCAGAGGGACTTTACTTGAGTTTTCAGAGCATCCAGAAAACCTAAACTATAAAAAATTCCCCTAGAGAGGATTTTAATCGGAGAACCACCCTTATTACAGGGAGGATTGCCAAGAACGTGACAATCAAATAATTTAGCGTAGAGTCGCAATTGTTGAGCGGGAGTGAGATTTTTCAGGGCCATCAGAAAGTGATTATGATAAAAAGTCGTCTGATAACTCAAAGAACGAGTGCTAATATCATGACAGCCACCAGTTTCTTCCCCTAAATGAATCAGATAAGCGGTGGGATCGTACCAGACATGATAGGGAGTCCGGCGTAATCTTAAGCAAAAATCCGATTCCTCGCGCACGGCACTGCCACGAAAGCGTTCATCGAACCAAATGCCGTATTTAGTAAATATATCCTTACGGAAAGACATATTACAGCCCCGGGCTGAGATTACCTGCTGGGGTTTAGTGGTGTGGACAAGATCGATGTAATACCAAGCAATGCCCGGATCCATGGCTTGGGGGGGTAAAAAGTCGATTTCGTAGGGTTTGCTGGTATCTGTCGCCATTTTTTGGGAGTCACCCAATTTCATGCGATCGAATACCCGACCTGCCACTACACCTATCTCAGGGTTCTTGACAAAATTCTCACTATGTGCTTTGAGATAATTATCCGGTAGCCGCACATCATCATCGATAAAAAGAACGATATCGCCTTGGGCGCGACGGACTCCATAATTTCTCGCACCGGGTAAACTCGCCCAATCCAGCCGATACCAGCTAATTTTGTGCTGATTAGCCAGATTTTCCAGATAGGATTGTATAGCGGGGCTGTGGGTAGCGGTCTGGTCGATAACTAATACCTCAAAATCGGGATAATCTTGTTTGAGTAGGTCATCGAGGGTATCTTTAAGAGGCTCTTCGCGTCGATAGGTGGGTATGATGACAGAAATCGAGGGAAAATTCATAGCAGGGGATAGGTAGGGATTAGGGGATAGGGGATAGGGGATAGGGGATGGGGGATAGGGGATGGGGGAATTTCAACTAAAACCCCCCGCAACGCGCACGCAGTGACCCCCCTAAAACCCAAAACCCAACCCCTAACACCCATATTTCAAGCCAAAGAAACACCTTTGCGTTTAAAATTTAAGCTCTTTTTGGAGGATTTTGTGGCGGTTTCCCCCGCCAGAATTTTGGCTTCTTTTTCCTGTTTTTCGATCACGGGTAATCTAAAAATTACGCCCGCAAATATCCAGTAATAAACGCCCACAGGATCCGTATCGAGGGCATACCAATAGGGAAGATAGGCAACAAAGAGCAGCAAAACCCAATAACTACCGGCAAAACCTCGCAGAGTCGGATCTTTGAGGGAACGATAGGTGCGGAAGGCCAGATAAACTAGATGGGTCATGAATATCATGTACAAGGTAAAACCAATGTATCCCAACTCGAATAAAACTTTACTATGATAGGTTTCCACAAAGGAAATATCACCGAAAACCCTAGCAGAAGCTGTGGCCACACCGAGTCCACGACCTAAAATACCGCCCTGATTACGGATAGCAAAATCCAACTGTTCTTGAAGAAAAGCGGTGGGGGGACTCTGTTGCCAACGGCTGACGGCGCTATCGTAGCGTTGTTGGACAAAATCGGGGTTAAGAAAAGAAAAACCGATAGCTAGAAGTAAAGTGGCGGCAAAAATGATCGGCAAAAATCTTTTTAAGTTAGCGATTTGTCCTGTAAGAATCGTCATCAGACCAATAATCGTCGGTACAGCAAAGAAAGCTAATCTTTGCCCAGAGATCACTGCATTAATAAAAACTAGGGTTAAACCCACCAGAGCTGCTAGTCGCCATTTTTGGGAAGTTTCACTAAAGGCACTGGCATAACAAATTACGGCACTAGAGACCAAAAACCAAGCCCAGTGCCAGGGAGAAACAAATGTACCCGGTAGGCGGATCATATTCACTTCCGGACTATACACTAATGCCCCACCGACCAAACACCTCGCCTCTAAGGTGGCTTTAAATAGTGTATCAGCCACGTAGCCTCTAGTTCCTACACAACGACCTGTTTTCAGCATCCAGTATTGCATTAGTCCTAGGACACAACAAATAATCGCTAAAGTCACTAAGAGACGACTAAAAAATAATAGGGTCGGTTTATCTTTGATTAAGTAATAAGTGCAGAAGATCAAGGGGACATAACCTAGCAAAACTTTAAATCCTAATATTCCTTGCAGAAAAGTCTCACTTTCCCGACAGGGAATCCCGCGCAAACGACCATCCCTAAAGATACTCATCCCAGCCACGGAATCGCAAGTAGGCAGAAATTGTCTCTGTAAATTGACTGCTAATAAACAGACTACACAGAAAACAAAGATTAATAATAGGGTTGTACCTAATTGTTTGGGGACAATAATTGGTAATTGCTTTTTTCGACATTCTAAAACTAAGGCGATTAAAGCGGGTAGATAAAAGATATCTTTACTGATCTGCAGGATGGGACTACCTCCCAACCAATAGATAATAGTGCCAGTGAAGGGGACATAGATAATAAATGCCCAAAGAGCCATGCGAGGATAGCTAAAGGAGAAAACTCCTAAAATCAAGGCTAAACTTACTGCAGCTCCTATGTTGGCATCAAATAATAAGCTGAGGGGTAATCCGAGCAAAATTCCCACACAAATGGCAAAAATAATCAACCCCGTTAACTTTTGTTTCTTTTGCCTTTCTTCTTTTTTGAGGGCAAGTTTCTCTTTGATGTTAAGCGGGGGACTATCAGCTTTTGTTTGGCCCTGTTTATTCTTTTTTTTCTGGCGATCGATACTTAGTCCGGTCATAATTATCCCTTGCTAGGCTAGGCTAAGGGCATTATAATCCCTGTCCCCCTCGATCGACTACAAAAGATAGCTTCGCACCGCTTCCACTAGCCTTTCTGTCCAAAAATTGGCTAATTCTAGGGTTTCTGCTTCCACCATCACCCGAATTAAGGGTTCTGTCCCGGAAGCGCGCACCAAAATTCTGCCTTTTTCTGCCATAGCTGTCTCAGCTTTGCGGATTTCTCGCCGCAAAGGTTCACATTGCTGCCAATTACGTCGCACTTCTCTATCTTCCACCCGCACATTGCGTAAAATCTGCGGATAGGTGACAAAGCTATGATCGACTAAGTTAGCCAAGGAAACCGCCGATTTCTGCACTAAAGCCGCTAAATGTAGAGCGGTTTGCATTCCATCCCCAGAAACCCCGTAATGATGGCAGAGGATATGACCGGATTGTTCACCCCCTAGCATGGCTCCAGTTTCCCACATTTGCGCCTGAACGTGCTGATCGCCCACGGCAGTCCGCAAGAATTGACCCCCCAGTTTTTGCCAAGCGCGTTCAAAACCTAAATTAGCCATCACCGTGGCTACTAATAACCCATCCGGTAGCTGTCCGGCTTCTAAGAGGGAACGACCCCAAAAATAGAGGATATAATCGCCATCTACTACTCTACCTTGACTATCCACGGCCAGGACTCGATCGGCATCGCCATCGAAGGCAAACCCTAAATCCGCTTGCTGATTAATCACCGCCGCCTGTAAGCTTTCTAAATGGGTAGAACCACAATTAACGTTAATGCGATCGCCATCGGCTCGATCGTGTAGGCAGATAACTTCCGCCCCCAAGGTTTGGAATACTAAAGGTGCTAGGTTAACGGCTGCCCCCCAAGCTAGATCTAAAACTATTTTTAATCCCGATAGGTTAATATCCTTCCCGACGGAAGCAATCACAGCTTGATAGTATTTTTGGATCAATTCGGGACAAAAAGTCGCTTTTCCCCAATTTACTGAGTTATCCGCTAATTCTAAATTGCCCCTTAAACCCGCTTCTATCTGTCCGGCTAAAGTGCCAGATAATTTTAAACCGCTGCTGTCAAAAAATTTAATGCCGTTGTCTTCGGGAGGATTATGACTGGCAGAAATCATGATCCCCCCCATCGCTTCGCTTTCTCTGGTTAAATAGGCGACGCAGGGAGTGGGACATAATCCCAGTTGCCAGACTTCTATTCCCGCCCAAGTTAAACCAGCCGTGATAGCATTGGCTAACATATCACTGGAATTACGCGAATCTTGACCGATAATCACCGGTTTGGTGACACCAGCTTGATTTTTAAATACCTGTCCTGCCCAAAATCCGATTTGTAGCGCTAGGGGGGCAGTTAATAATTCTCCCACTTGGCCGCGAATTCCGTCCGTGCCAAACAGGGGGGATGGCGGTAATTCGATTAAACCCGTTAAGGATAACAGGGGATGCGATCGAGCTTTTTGTCCATTTTGATACGATAGAGAAGCTACCATGGCCGATTCCTTTCCTCACACAACACACTCAGAGAATAACATGATCACCGATTTTTTCAAATCAATGTTCCCAGTTGACCTTAATCCTCCTCCCAGGGTTCCTTACATAGGGTGTCGGGTGTCGGGTGTGGGGTGTGGGGTGTGGGGAGAACAAAGCTGCCTTTTGCATGAGTGCATGAGTGCCTCCTGAATAAAGATTGTTGATTTTTGCAGGAGGTCTAATCAAGGAACCGAGGTTATTTGGTAAGCTGAAACGGTAATCTTGACCCCCGAATGCCCGTGCTGATCAGTGTTGTCATCCCTACCTACAATCGCCAAGCAATTTTAAAAAAATGTTTACTAGCCCTAGAAAATCAGCGTTTAACCGATAATAAAGTGGAAAACTACGAAATAGTCCTGGTCGATGATGGCTCTACCGATGCGACGATCGCTTGGCTAGAAAGTCAAAAGGCTAATTTACCCCATCTGCAACTGTGGCAACAGGATCACGGCGGACCGGCGATCGCTAGGAATCTGGGGGTAGAAAAAGCTAGTGGTGATACGATTATTTTTATCGATAGCGATCTGGTAGTGACAGAAAATTTTTTGCAAGCCCACGCCGACGCTTTAACCGCCGGGGCAGAAAGTCTCGGCAGCGATCGCTTATTTACCTACGGCAGTGTCATTAATACCTGTAACTTCGAGCATCCCACCAGTGAACCCTATAAAATCACCGATTTCTCCGCCGCCTATTTTGCCACGGGCAACGTGGCGATCGCCAAAAAATGGTTATTAGCGGCGGGATTATTTGATACTAGGTTTCAACTCTACGGTTGGGAAGATTTGGAATTAGGGGTGAGATTGAAGCAATTAGGACTAAAATTAATCAAATGTCCTGAAGCCGTTGGTTATCATTGGCATCCCCCCTTTAATCTCGCTCAAATTCCCAATCTCATCGATAAGGAAATTCAACGGGGACGAATGGGAGTGCTTTTTTATCAAAAACATCCCACCTGGGAAGTGCGGATGATGATTCAAATGACTTGGATTCATCGACTGTTGTGGGGTTTACTTTCCCTGGGGGGAACCCTGAATGAACGCAGCCTCTCCCCTCTGTTACAATGGTTGATCGATCGAGGTAAACCGCAATTAGCCCTAGAAATTGCCCGCATTTTTCTCAATTGGTACAACGTGCGCGGCGTTTATCAAGCTTATCGGGAAATACAGCTTCAGTGAAATGTCTTGCCGAACACCACCGACGGCGTTTCTCACAAAGACGAGGTATGACTGGATTTGACATCGACAACCGACTCCCTAAAACCAGAGACTTTGTACCTCACCATCGAGATAACTGCCCTAAAGGTGCACATTTGCCGATAAAAAACTGAATATTTGCTTTCTTTTTCTGATAATTGCTGCCACAATCAAAAGCAATCGGCATAGAGAGCGGCGGAAAACACTGACCACATTTGCCCCTTGTGAATTATTCTCCGAGATTGGGCATATTAGAAGTAAATTTTCCTATAGGAGGAATCCCATAATGAATATCTTCGATATTTTAATCGGTTTTGTCGGTGGAGGTGCGATCGGGGGTGGGGCTTTATATGCCCTGCAAGAGGGAAAAATCAGGGAAGCACTACAGAAATATGAGAAAATTCGGGCGGCTTTAGGTGAAACCGAAAAGGAGTTAAAAGACAGCAAAGGACAGTTAAAACAACTCGCTCTCTCCGAAGAACGGATTCGCAATATCGAAGCCACCTATAGAGAAGAAGTGGCTAAATTGCAAGAAGAGTTAGAAGATAGCCAAGGACGTTTACAAGAGATAGCCAGCGCAAATCCCGCTCAAGCCGTGGAAGTCGCCGATAAAACCCAAATTCAGCCACTTCAACCGGAATACGAAGCTAAAATCGAGGAATTGCGCCAAAGCTATCAAAGTCAAATACAAGAGATCATAGACGGGAAGCAAGGGGAAATGGAAGCCCTGCGTCAAAGTCAACAGGAGCAGATTCTAGAATTAGAAAAGGGCTATCAGTCGCAAATTCAACAACTAGAACAGGGTTATCAAAGCCAACTGTTGGAATTACAAAACGCCCGCCAAGCAGTAGTGGATGATCGAACCACTGAAATCGTCGAACCCTGGGATGATTTCCCCGATAGCCCCAGTGCCGAAGAAATAAATCCTTTTGATGATTTTATCACCGAAGAAACCCTAGTATTGCCACCAGAATTTGCCCCTGAAACGCCCCTAGAAACGCCGGTTTCCGAATCAGAATTCAGCAGTGAGATGAATCCTTTTGATGGTTTTATCACCGAAGAAACCCTAGTATTGGAACCAGAATTTGCCCCTGAAATGCCCCTAGAAACACCAGTTTCCGAGGAGACATTTGACGGTTTAAACAGCAGAGAAGAAACCTTAGTTTCTCCAGAAATGACTGAGAGCGAAGATTTTCCCGTCATGGAAGAACAAGCAATCTCTGACTGGGAGATGTCCGCTGCTGAGATAGAATTTCTCAACAGTTTAACATTAGAGGAAGAAACGAGAACTATCGGTAGTCTAGAAGAATTATCGGGTAATTACGGTCAGATTCAAGAAACCGTTAGCAGTGACACCAGTTTCTCTGATTTATTAGCCCCCGACACCGAAAAATTCGCTGATAACCAAAATTTTCTAGATGACTTATTTGCTGATACCGATGACAGCAATAACCCCGAATTATTCGATTATTTTGCGGAAGAAACCCCTACAGTTGCATCTAACCGCCAAAATGTTGCTTCTGTTGCGAGTGACCAAGAAGAACTAGATTTCTTTCGTATGTTGGATAATGAAGAAATGGCTAATCTAGAATCCTTACCTTCTGACGAAGACCTGCCCCTTGATGATCTATTTAGCGATGATTTATTCTCGGATGGGGACAATAGCAAAACCACGAGGCTAGAATCTCATCAGTAGGCAGATTGCCCGCTATGAAGGCAGAAGACAGAATTTCTTCCCCAGCCGATTTCTGGCTTCTGACTTTCTTAATGGGACTTAGGCGTTTTCGGTCAGCAAAAAAGGCTCAAACCATTACGGGACAAAGGGTTAACCTCGATTTATGATTTTCCTTGATATATCTGGGTTTCAGCGATTTTGGGCTTGGTCGAAGTAAATCCCAAGCGGGGAT
>NZ_JADBRW010000239.1:0-12099 GCF_020247025.1 Microcystis sp. M109S1 | reverse complement strand
GTTTGACTACCGCCTTCATTTCTAAAACAATCATTGTTGACCGACCTCAAACAACTTTCTTTATACTAACATATCCAGCACAAAACTGTCAAGGATTTAGTGGTGCTTCGCTGTTCTATATTGGTCGGGTTTCATCCCGTCGGTGAAACTGAGGGTCTTCACCCGACATTTAAGATAAAATTTAACATTAACGCCATTTTCTCAAAAAAATCGACCCGCCCTTAGGTGGGAAAGAAAAGAAAAGAGAAAAAATAGGGAATGAGGGTAAAAAGGGAAAAAAGAGAAAAAGGGTTAGAGAGTTCTCTTCTACAGTATCAAGAATAGTCTATATGTACTATAAGCAATAAAAAAATCGCCGGAAAAGGGAAAAAGAGAAAAGAATAAAGGGAAATCAAGTCCTGGGGAAGCGGCAGACAACTCGAAAACCGTTGTTGTTGTTGTTGCGGTTGTCGGGGTTGTTCCTGTGACGATTCGCACTGCGACAGTTCCTCGGATTGTTGCTCCAAGAACCGCCGCGTAGTACCCTTATTCTTTGATTACTTAATAGTTGTATAACATTATTTTCATCAAGTAAATATTGCTCCGCGCTTTGTTCTTCATCCCAAACTTCGCTATCGGTCTGTGTTTTATCCTGATAGCTGTTGTGCCAAGGATCTAAACACCATTCATAGACATTGCCGTGCATATCATAGATTCCCCAAGCATTCGCGGGAAAGCTCTTAACCGGAGTTGTTCCTTCTCGATATTCGCCTTTACTGCCAGGGCCGTAGGTATAGTTACCATCAAAATTAGCCAATTCCGTTGACAGGGTTTCGCCAAAGTAAAAGGGGGTTGTGGTTCCCGCTCGACAGGCGTATTCCCACTGCGCTTCGGTGGGTAGCCGATAATCTTTCTGGGTCTTCCGACGTAGCCGCGCGCAGAATTCGATCGCATCTCGCCAACTAATCTGCTCCACGGGTCGCCGAGGGTCGCCTTTAAACTGCGAAGGGTCGGGATTTAGATATTCTACTACCTTCTCCCAACCCGCGACCACCGCCCATTGCTCTTGGGTAATCGGGGTTTGTCCCATCAAAAAGCTCTCTACGCTGACGGGGTGTTGGGGTCGTTCATCCTCATCACCATTTTCTCCCTTCGGGCATCCCATCAGAAATTCACCGGACGGTACGAGGACGAGAGAGAGTTCTATTAGGGGTTCTTGATAAACCGTTATCTGCTGACTAAGCTTACTGATAATTGTGATGGTCACTGCTGTCGTTCGCCGGTGGATTGAAAAGAAGAACTCTTCGGTTTCCCTACCAAGCTCTCCTTTTCGGTTGATTTTTGGATACCTCTAGGATATCGCCGGAGTCGGTCTGGACTTTCCCTACTTCACGCCCGATGGATTCCCATCCACCGGCTCTGGAATTAACTCTGGCAAATATTCACCACAGTGGGAAAGTGCTGGGGAAGCGGCAGACAACTCGAAAACCGTTGTTGTTGTTGTTGCGGTTGTCGGGGTTGTTCCTGTTACGATTCGCACTGCGACAGTTCCTCGGATTGTTGTTCCAAGAACCGCCGCTCTATTGCCGACCCCAATGTTTTTATTATGCCGACTCAGTGGTTATTTAGGATAGTCTGCCAATACTTTTTAAGATTTTTTGGCGCAAATGATGGCTATCCGCATGGCTCAGGTGAGCGAACCAAGCGGTTAATCTTCGCTCGAATTCGCTTTGGCTCAAAAGACCTGCTTCTAGCTCTCTTTGTAAACTTTGTAAACGCTGTCTTCCCCGTTGTAGGTTATCGCTACGAACTCGAATACGATCTGGCAACACTCGATATCCGACAAAATTCGCACCGTGAACAGTAGCGAAGAGTTGGCTTTTGACGGGATGAATTTTTAGCCGTAAGGTCGTAAGGTAGGCTTCTATATCCTGCCGTGCTTGTTGGAGTATCTCTTTGTCATCACTAAATAGAGCAAAGTCATCAACATAGCGCAAATATTGCTGAATTTTCAATTTTTCTTTGACAAAATGGTCAAATCCGTCTAAAAATACATTAGAAAAAAATTGACTGGTTAGATTACCGATAGGAAGTCCTCGACGACGTTGGAGCGGGGTTAGCAGGTCATCACCTGGATAGTAGTTAGATACGGGATCTTGGGGATTGCTACTATCAATAATTAGATCGATTAGGGCTAGGGTGCGGGGACATTTGAGTTTACGATGTAAGGTACTTTTTAGGATTTCATGGTCGATGCTGGGGAAATATTGACAGATATCGCATTGTAGAATATAGCGATTATGGCGAGCAAAGTGAATAAAGCGTTTTAAGGCGCGATGTGTCCCAAATCTAGTTCGATTGGCATAACTATCAAAGATAAAAGTACGCTCGATCGCAGGTACAATTATCCGACAGAGAGCGTGGTGGACAATGCGATCTCGATAGGGGGCCGCCGAAATTAGGCGTGGTTTGGGGTCTGTTATACGGAAACTGCGGTACTGACCGGGATGATAGGTCTGTTCGATTAGCTCATCTTGCAACTTGATTAAATTTTGCTCCCGTTCCGCGTTAAAGGCGAGGACATTAGGGCGATAGCGTTTACCTTGCTGCGCGAGCCTAGCGGCCGCTAGGAGGTTTTCAAATTCGATAATTTTTTCCCATGTATTGCCAATTCTAACGACCATTCTTTGTTCCGGTTAGGTTAACCGGTGGGATTTTCGTTTGGGATTTTAGCCAGCCCCCTAGTTCATTACCGATTTCGACTAAATATCGACTCAGATTTTCGTAACGTTTATCGGACATAATATTAAGGTCAACCATTAACCGTATTTGGTAGTAGAGAACCGACAATTTAGGGTTGAGAGAACGCAAAATTTCCTCTTTCTCTTGACTATACTTGGCTTCTATCAATCCTTCTAGTAATTGATAGAGATTATTGGCTATCCTTTCCCCTAGGGTAAAGCGATAATTGCGGGGAAGACGACTCAATATCGGGTTTAACCAGAGGATGAGGTCATAGGTTTTTTGAATAACTGACAATTCTTTTTCGTTGTGGTTCATGTGTACTAATTAGTCCCCAAAAAATCGCCGGAAAAGGGAAAAAGAGAAAAGAATAAAGGGAAATCAAGTCCTGGGGAAGCGGCAGACAACTCGAAAACCGATGTTGCTGTTGAGGCGGTCGTCGGGGTAGTACCAGAAACGATTCGCACTGCGACAGTTCCACGGAAGGTCGCTCCAAGAACCGCCGCGTAGTACCTTTGTATTTTTATCACTTAATAACTGCATAGTTATATTTTTATCTAGTAGATTAGTCGGGTTATTGTCGAGCGCAAAGCGATCGCTACCCGATATCGCCCTCTCTTCAGCATCCCACAGATCCATACACCATTCCCAGACGTTACCGTGCATATCCTGTAAACCAAAGGCGTTGGGGGGATAGTTACCGACAGGGGTTGTTTGCTTGGGGCTTGCCGTTTTTGCTTCGTCGGCGTAGGTTTGCTGTGAGTCGTAATTGGCTAGTTTTGCAGTTAGGGTCTCGCCGTAGTGGAAAGGGGGATATGATCCCCCCTGACCCCCCTTGTTAAGGGCTTCTGTATTGGCGTGACAGGCGTATTCCCATTGGGCTTCAGAGGGTAGGGCGTAGGGGAATTTGGTTAGCTTGGCTAGTCGTCCACAGTATTCGATCGCATCGAACCAACTCACATTTTCTACAGGCCGTAACCAATGACTCGTTTCCCCATAGTCGTCTTTAAATCGTGATGGGGTTAGGTCTAGATTATTTTTTATTTTTAAGTCTTTACGGCTGGCGATCGCCCACCATTGAGCTTGGGTGATGGGGGTCTGTGCCATAAAAAAGGGTTTTATATAGATAGTCTTACCGTCTTTGAGCAGAGTTCCGCCGGGGATGAGGAGCATTCTAATCTCGGTTAGCCCCGCGGGGGGTTGATCCTTCCTTTTGTTAAAGGGAATCTCTTCTTCGTAATATTTAGCGGTGACGGGTTGACGTTTAATGATATTTCCTTGTCGATCGACAAATACAGTTTCCCCGTCCCATTGGGGTAAGTCTGTTTGTTCCGCTCGCTTATTATAGATAAAGAGTATCTGAGCTTCTAGCTCTTTAATGCCCGATTCGATCGCTAGTTCGTAGAGGTCGCCGTCTTCTAGGTTCAAGCTGGCGCACTGTTCCCGCAGGGCGATGAACTCGGTTTCGGCTTCACCTTCGAGGATGGTGAGCCTGCCGACTTCGATCGTGGTGGTTTCTGGGGTGAATTGGGTGAGAAAGTCTTCTTCTCTAGCTGTTTGAGTCGCTTTTGGCTGACCTTGCTCTAATTGCTGTGCGATCGCCTGATAATTTCCCCCCAAATTCCTTAAAATACTGGCTGCCACTTCGGCAAAAGGACGAATGATGTCTTGTATATCTATACCTACTTCTGTTGGAGGCTTTTTCAATTCAGCGAGGAAGTCTCGCAATTCTAGGTTCAGTTGTTTGGCAATATATTTGGAGACGCGATCAAATACATCTACTGTAGTAGAGCGAGTAGAACTGCATTGTAAAATTTTTCTTACTTCTGGATTGATAAAATCGTAGAGTACCGCATCTGGGTCAGTTTCCTTAATCCCTAACGAACGAACGCGAAGAATACCGCCTAAAAATACTTCTGCGATTTGGACTTGACCTGCTTTTGGTAACATTTCCTTACGGATCAATCGAACTACTGGCAGAAAAATTGTCGGTGCCGCCGCTAACAATTCTGCTAATTCTTGAGCTAGAAGCGAAGCATTATTGCGAAATCGTCTAACTATTTCTTCTGGAGTTAAATTTAGCTTACCCTCGGGTTCTAATTCTTCTTTGGTATCGGGAGTCAGCACAAATCCTGCTACTTTGGTGTCGCCGCGCCCCACGACTACACCGCTCCATCGTGCGACACTGAGAGGTTCCAAAGTAAAAACAGGAATCTGTAAACGATTCTGTTCACGAAAGACGTTTTCCCAGAGCAGCACGTCTCTAATTTTTAATCGACTATTAGTTAAACCAGGTTCATCACTAACTAAAGTTACTTTCGCTCCCAATCCTAAGCCAGTTTTCAGCCAAAGCCATTCTGGAAGCATCTGCAATATAGCTAATGGACTCGATTGACTCCACAATTTTAAAAGCGGAAACATCTTGCCATCTTGCCAATAGGATGCCACGCAATCACTAACTACTACAATGAGGCGGCGACCATTAGGATTGAGTAATTCTTTAGGATGATAAACCCTAGAATTAGTCTTGTTTAATCCTTCATGGAGAACTAGATTATTTTCCTTGGAAGCTAATTGCCAGACCCGCACATCACGAAAGATACCATAATGTTGTAGTACGGTTTTTAGATCTGCTAACGTTTGATGCCAAATATCCATCGAGGAACTGCGATCAAATACCAATGCTAGTTCTAACCAAGGTTCTAAGGCTGGTTTAAAAACAGGAACCAAGATTTTTCCGTCAGTCGCGGCAAAACTTTCGACTGTTCGTACTTCATCCAAAATACTCGGGCGATCCCGTGTAGGTACGCGCCGCAATAATGTTTTTAAGGCTTTTGCCAAAGATAAGGAACTGCCGAGATCTGATGGATTATCAACTGGAAAAGTTAAAGAACCACCGCCACTGGATGAGTCTTTGCTTTGCTGTCGTGGGAATAACTGTCCCCCAGACTTTTTATTTTGTGACTGATTGTTATTTTGTGACTGATTGTTATTTTGTGACTGATTGTTATTTTGTGACTGATTGTTATTTTGTGACTGATTTTTATTTGGCTCCTCTTGGTTAATTTCTGCTTTACTTTCAGTAGATTCTACAATCTGAGGCGAATGGAGCAATAACCAGCACAAATCAGCTAATTCGTAGCTAGTCATTTCTAGCTCTGACTGATTGAGAGTCTTAAGTAACCGCTCGAAGCGGTCTGGCTTCTCCAGTATAAAAGCATCGCTCATCACAATCCCTCGGTATCATTCAAACTCTTAAACAGTAACTCTTTAAGGGATTCGTGATCGAAAGTGGATTCTGCACCACCGGTCAACATATATACAACATTAAGGAGTTGATCCGTTGCCAAATCTTTTTTATTGAAAAAATCTGTAATTAATTGACCGATACGATCGCTAGACTTATTAAAATATTCATCACCCATGTGAGAGTTGACTATAGATTTCAGGTTATTAATGCCTGGATTGGGCATCTTGATTCTGATACAACGTCTTTTGAAGGCTGGAGGAAAATCTCTTTCCCCGTTACTGGTCATCACGACGATGGGGAAAGCATGGCATCCCACTATTCCGCTATTTAGCTCGACAGGAGGAAGATTTTTATCCCAGGTAAAAACTGAAACTGGTTGACTGGGGTTTTTCTCTGTCCAACGTTTTAATTCGGGAATTTCATATTCGCCTTCTTCAAACAGATTGAGCAAGTCATTGGGTAAATTGATGTCGCTTTTGTCTATCTCGTCTATTAAAAGCACTCTGGGTAAAACTGAAGGAAGAAATGCCGTACCCAAAGCTCCTAAAGTGATATAAGAGCCAATATCTTGTTTGCCCTCGGAATCTGGTTCTTGTAAACGGGCGATCGCATCATAACGATACAAACCATCCTGAAGGGTCGTTCGAGCCGTAATCGACCATTTTAAAACCGGACCCAATCTCAGTTGGTATGCTAAGGCATAGGCAAGGGAGGTTTTTCCCGAACCGGGACGACCTGTCACTAACAGGGGACGACGCAAGCATAAAGCCGCATTTACCCCGGCGATGACTAGATCAATTGCTTTCTGAAGTTGAGCATTTTGAGAATTGGTTTCATTGTCAGCGATTTCTTTGGTTTCATTGTCAGCGATTTCTGACAAACGGAATTTTTCACCGCGATCGCGATCGGTCTTTTCACTCTCGACAAGTTTCAATAAATCTGACCGACGTTCGGTATCTTTAGGGAGAATAGGTCTATTGAATTTTCTCCAAGGAGGTGGAGGGGGAAGATTGAGAGTTTCAGATGCTGGTAGCTGTTTCCCTCCGCCATTAAAAGGATGCCAGTGAACTGATTTAGTTTCTTCTGCCATTTTATGTGTTTACTCCTATTGTTTGTAATTTATTTTCTTCCGGCAAGATTTCCGGGTCTTCCAGCAACATACCGAGATAATAACCTGGATACTGTTTACGCTCTGTTTCAGTTCTAGCCCCCCATACAACACTTCTTAGCTCCCAAGTTTTTTCAAGTAAGCCGCGGCATCGGTTAGATAAATTACCCCAATTCAGGCACTCTGTAAATTGCTGTTCAAATTCTACCTCTGAGGGAATACTATCCCAATTCCAAACGGCTATGGGAATACCACTATCAAAAATAGACTCAAAAAACCTCATGCGCTCAAATCTATCGATGGAGAGAGAATCTTTTAATCTAATCCCCCATAGAATTGAGCAATTTTTCATAAAAATCTCTAATTCTTTCCAATTAGAGATTTGAGTATCTCCAAGAATCTCAATTATGTTAGAGGCTGGAGTATTATTTATATCATTAGCTAGAATATTCTTGGATATTTCACGACAATCACCATTCAAAAAAGTATGGATTCTTTCCCATCCTTTTTTGAGTGATCCAATGCGACTATTTTTTCGTATGCGTTCTCTACTTCGTAAAAATAATCGGTAATTTCTTACCAATGATATAGTTGCTTCTTCTTCACAAATCATTGCCCAATTATCTAGACTAGAATGTAAATCGGAAAGTGGAATGAATACTTCTATTCTCAACTGATCAATTGCTTGACCCCGAAATTGAGGATCAGTTTCAAGATAATCAATGTATGATTTTATCGCTGTTGGAATATTTTCAAATTTAGTACAATCAATACCATTTTTATTTTTAGATAATGAGATTTCAGATAGTTTACCCTGAATTTTAAACTGTCCTCGAACATTCCACTTATCTTGATTCGGTCCATCGCCACCTCTCTCAATTATGATTAATAAGATCGGTGGCAAGCAAGAACTATTTTCATTTTCAGTTTTTTCCAATTTATGATTAGCTTTATCTAACCATGATTTTATATGTTCATTATCATCTTTTAGTGACTGAGCTAATTTGATTATCAATAATGTAGGTTCGTATCGATCGAGAAATACTTGTTTTAATAACTCATAATTCTTGGTAAAACACAAGCTTTTAATAAATATTTCGTCATGTTTGATAAAATTTTCAATTTTACAGCAAGCTTTCCAAATATCTTTCCAATCAATTATTGTGCTGAGAATTAAGTATAGTTCTGACCACAAACTTTCAAATGTCTCGTCGCAATCATTATTTTTTAATTCAACATCTTCAAAAAGAGTACTCGTCTTATTAGATTTATTTCTTGCTTCTTGTTGTTGTCTGGCAAGATCTCTAACAACTTGAATTAAAGTCTTAAAATAACCATTATTTTGTTCGTAATAATCAATCGCCCCGATTAACTCATCAAATCGATCTGGATATCCGCTGAATGCTTTGAGAATACTCAATACTGAAGCACGAACAGTATTTCGTTCTTCTACTTGTTTGCCAATATCAGGGAAAAAATCAATTACATCTTTTCTCATTTGAGGATCTTGGATAGAAGGGCAATTCTCTAAGGCTTCGATTAACTCATTAAATCCTAGATCGTTAGGTTTTATCGGAACAGTCAACAACATTGTTAATTGAACTCCTCTGGCAACATTTGTATTGTAGTTCTTCTTAAATTTTGCATAGCAACAGAATTATTTTCGTAGAGCATATCAATAACGTCTAATAGCTCTGCCAATCCTCCTGAATAACTGCGGGAAGTTCTAATTGCACTTAACACTACAGTATTTGCATTACCTTCCATGATTATGTTATTTGCTATTTCTTTCCTTAGATTCAAAATAATATCTTTTCGACTTTGGGAATCTCGAATTGACTGACATTGTAAAAAAAGATCGCGCAATAGTCCTAATTCTTGGATAGTCAAATCACGAGGTAGCTGAACACTATCTCGTTCTCTTGCTTTAGTGGCTGGCTCAATTTCGCTAAATCGTTCTTTTCTATTGCCTCCCCAGTCCTGATATAAAAGATATGAAGGAGTTTGCCTGGTTTGTCCATCCTCTCGAAGCTTAATGAACTTTTCCTGCACATTCTGCATAACCTCTTCCATATCTGGTGGCCAAAGCTCTGTATCTTTTGATGAGTTCAATTCATTCAATAGTTCTCGTGAAAATATGCCCATTTGCTCATCACTTTTATTAATCGCATATTCTCCCGGATTAGCCGCAAACATTGCCATTTGTTTTTGACTTGGCAAATGTTTACCAATAGCAGGAAGATCGTCCGGTGGATTTATCTTTAATAGTTGGGAATTGGCACAGGCATCAAAAATTAGTAGCTGTCGAGGCAAATTCTTATATAAATCGGTCTGCATAGCATTAAGCTGGACAGTTAAATTTAGATTCTTGAGATCCTCCATTGTCGCATCGGCATAAATCAATCGGCGATCGCCTTGTGAAGCGATCCAACCGTGTCCCGACCAAAACAAGAAAAACAAAGTTGCTGTTTTCTTTCTCGCTTCTTCACGCAGAGCTTTATTGACTATATCTTTGTTTGCTTCTAAGGGTTTACTATCGATGAGATTGGTAATCTTGTCAGCAATTCCGACATTGCGATCGAGTGGCGCGAGAAAAACCGAAATATTTTCGGGAGGCACATTGCGATCTCGTAACCATTGACAGAACTGATAAACATCATTGACCGGGCCATTCAAATCTGGAATGGACCTAGAATCAGCATACTTTTCGATTCCCACTAAAATTGCTTGTGTTGTCGATGGTTCAGCCATTAGCTACCTCCACCATCTTCTGCCAAACTGCATCCCAAACCTTGTCATTGTTCCAATATGCACCATGAGACTCAGGGAAAGGTTGTTTACTATCGATTTCGACATCTTGTATCTTTCCGGGGAATATTTTCTCCCCTACATAACTGAGAAAATCGTTGCGATCGTAAATATTTAACCAGTGGGGAAAAGTTTCTGGTAAGTTGGCATTAGGGTTATATTCCATACCCACTAGAGCATTTAATTCATAGAGAATCGGGGATTGAGAACCGATTGTTACCAACAAAACTACTTGTGGTAATTGTTGCTGTAACAGCAAATCAACGCAGATAATGCCGCCCAAGCTATGAGCGATTAATACAGTCGGTTTTTTTAGAGGTTTAATGGTTACGCAAACAAAGTCTCTAAGCTTTTGTCCCCTTGCTTGATACATCAAAATATCTCCCAAAGTACCGCTGTATTGTTCTGAAAATCCACTTCGCCGTCTTTGGAGATTATTGTTGATAATACGCCTGATTGTGCCAGAAATACTCTGTTTTATGCCAGATAAAATTCCTTTTTCCGTGCCCCCTAGCTCTGCCGCTATTTGCTCGACAATATGATCGCGCAATTCGCCATTGACTGATAGGGCGAATTCGCCATAGTTATCCCTTACCAAAAGGGAACTTTGAGCTACGAGCGCACGAGCGATCGCTATGCGGTATTCTCCTAATGGTTCTGTGGCGGATTCGATCGCTTTTTGATAATCGCTTTCGTTGACGATAATGGATTGGGATTGAGGAAAAAACTCGCCAATGCCAGCTTGATCGAGCATTTCTTGGAGATTAGAGGATGGATTTAAGGCTCGAACCCGATTATCCAAATCCTCGCCTAGCTTTTCCCCAAAAACAGTTCTTTTGTCCTCGGAACTTATGGTTAGGATTTGCAGTTCGATGAGCGGATCTTGATATAGTAACTCCCATAAACCCAGAGCATACTCTTCATTAGTTAAATCTGTTTCTGAGGCTTTTTTTTGATCCGACACTGGAATAGATAGTCCTCCCGCATTTAATGTCGTGCCGAGAGACCCCCCCCAGTAACACTTATGAAAACACAAATTTTCATTGCGCTCTTTCAATTTTTGGCTAATGATGCTAAAAACTTTGCTATAGGCTGGTTCTCGTACCCCTGTACCGTGGATAAAAACTAGATCGCAATCGCATTTCTTCACTGATTCCCCTCCTCGGTGCTTGAATAAGATTCGATCAAAGTCCTCAGTTTTTTCATTTGTAGTTCCAGTTCGCTTACCCGTTGGCTCAACGGCACAGTCTCGGCACAGCCTAGGTATTGAGAGATCGCACTGATGATCACATCTGTCTTGGACGTGCCAACCCGCTCGACGTACTGGTTGAGTTCGGCGAGGAGGGGTGGGGGAATTCGGACGGCGATTTGTGGTTTGCCCATAACAATTACATTTCTTATCCCGCCATGCTACCAAACGTATGGCTAAGTGTCACCCTTTTATTCATTTTTCTTAGCGAACGAGGCTCTCTTGGGTTTGGTGGGTCCTAAGATACATTCCTCCTAGCAAGGGGGTGTAACGAACCACAAAGACACAAAGGACACAAAGATCGATCCTATGCAAGCTAAACTTATCACACAGAACCTAGAAGAGCCAAAATTCTCCTTAGATCAAAAGTATTCGGCAACAATTTTGGCTTTAACTTGGGATTTTGACCTAGATTTACCAAAAAAAGGATTATAGTTTGTCATAATCTTCTGGCTCTCTGTCTGAAACTTTAGCTAATGTTTGTTCAAGCTTATCCCAACTTCCCTGTTGTGCTTTTTCCTCTAGATAATCTTTAGTCATCCAAGAGGATATTTGGGCAGCTAATGCCATTGTTACCAGTTGCTCTACTGGTATGCTTTGTTTATTTGCTAAGATTTCAATTTGCTGATATAAGGCATCTGGAATGTTGGTGCTTAGTTTCATGGTTTGATTTCTCCTAGTATTTGTAGGAATTGTTTTGGTGTTACAACGGAAATTCCGAACTTTTCAACAGGGTTTAAGTCTCTTTGATTATAACTAATTATAAAGCTCGCTTGGCATTTAAGGGCTAAATCTATCAGGAAGTCATCATCTTCGTCTTTGGCTAATGGTCGCCACATATAAAAGATTTCGTGATGGTTAGCTAGATGGCAAATTCCATTAATAATATTATCTATGTCTTCATTATTTAAGCTTATTTGTTGTTGTTCTCTTTTTAGTATTTCTTCGTACTCAAAAACTAGG
>NZ_JADBRW010000238.1:0-5689 GCF_020247025.1 Microcystis sp. M109S1 | reverse complement strand
TTTGTGGAAGCTTTGGAAGCTTTTCGGACAGCGATGTCTTTCCGTTTCTTTGAGTGGCTGACCGAGAATCGGGATGTTTTTGCCGCTTACAAAGCCAGTTTAGGCTTTGTTTGGGCTTAAATTTTGTTTAAGTCCCACTAGCCACACCCGGGGCGAGGCGAACTTGGTGGTGGCCTTAACGGGAATATCGAGGACGAAGCCCGCCGCGCTGACGGTGCGCTTGGCACTAAAAGAATTGTACTCGAAACGCCACTCTAACCCGTAGGCTGTCCAGATTTGCGGAGAGCGAGACCAGATGTTCACGCCGTTACCTCCCGACTACATGACTATTTACAGTCGCAAAGTTTGTCTTTTTTATCAACCAGTGATATTAATATTATAAGTAATATAATAGACAATAACAACAGTAATTTTTCTGGGGGTTTTGGGCGTGGTGAAACAAAAGAAAGTAGTGATGATTCCCGTTGAGATGGTCGAGGCTATCTCATGGTCAGAGGAATCGGGATTGAAGTTAAAGGAGATTCGGGAGGGACAGGGACTATCTCGAAACAAGTTGGTCAACAAGATCAGGGATGCTGGTCGGGACATTTCACCCCAGCACATCCAAAAGTTGGAGACTGGTTTCAAGGCGATAACGGCAGAAAATCAGACGGCCAAGAGTGTCGGCACGGCTACCCTCCGAGCGATTCTCGACGCTTTGGATTACCCGCTTGATCGATTCCTCACCGAAATCGGTCACGAGTGAACCTCCGAGAAGCCTTTTTAATCCCCGAACCAAACCGACAATAAGTTACGAAATTATCCTGTTTCCGATTGAAGCCTTTTTTTTAAGGGACTATACTGAAATTTATTCTTTCCTTCGGATTGGTTCCGATAAAACGGCAAACCGTCCACCGTTCCAACTTTTTTTCCCTCGATTCGGGATATTTTTTTATTCTTAAACCCCTCGGAGATGAAAAATTATGCAAAAAGCCGCCTCCTTACCCGATCGCTACCGAATAGGAAAAACCCAGTTTTACGAACGCCGCCAGCATCTGATCCGCTTGGGTTACGACATGGAGGCCGATAAACACGGCCGAAACAGCTACTACAGTGACGAACAGATTCAAATATTCGATGACCTAAACGCCCACTATCAGAAATGGGGTACTCTCGAAGGTTTTCCGAGTGCTACCCCCGAAATCGCTGATAACCAGACTGAAACCAACAAAAAGTCCCCTGTGACTAACGCCGAGACGGGATTAGTCCAGCGAGAGAGTGAAAAAGTCATAAACAATTCCGTCGATACCGAAGAAATCTTCGTCGATACCAATCCCTTAGAAGATATTCAAGAGGATAATTTTCGTCGTGTGGATGAGGCCGCCCAGTTCGCCGCCGCCCAGAATATCGTCGCCTTCAACTACCTGACCGTCAACTACATGAAAGAACGCAATTTCAGCGTACCTGGTCTAAGGTCACAGGTAGAAAAATCTAGTCGCGTAGTCGAGGAGTCCCTCGATTCCCTCAAACAGTCCCCAGAAGTAATCGCAAAGAAGCTGATTCAACGTACCAAGAAGGAACCAGAACAGATGACCTAACCTTGATCCTACAGGGTGCGCTCGATCGAGAACGCCGTCGTCTGTTACATTGGTTTCTGGTTTGCCAGATCACGGGGTTGTTATCGGGTGGGGTGATAGCCTTTTCCCTCAAAGGTGAACCCCTATTGGGAGCGGGTTGGGGATTGGGCCTCGGTAATCTCCATTTCGGGGTATCTGTCGGTTTTCTATCGAAAAAATAGTTCTCACCCGATAATCACGCTTAAGGTTGCGACCGTGAGACTTCAGACGTTCGACAAAACGAACGTCCGATCACCTCACCCGTCATATCATCTCCTTACCACCCGGCCCGCTTTCAACAAAATCGAGTATGTCTTCTGGATACTGAAAGTCTTCTGGAATGCTGGCCAACAATCGATCGAGCGTTGGATTGCATGGTTTCTCTGTGAGTTCAACGATTGAATTCTCGTTGATTCCGAAGCTTTCAGCGATCTTGTGGGGAATTCGGAATCTTTTTAGTCCGATATCCATCATCTTCTCGTCCGATAAAGTTAGAAAATTAACCTTAAATACTTATTTGATTCAGTTATCGGTCAAATAATGGTAAATAACTGGAAGTTTTCCTTTAATTAATCGCATTTAGACCTTTTTTCTCGACCAGAGACAGGAGTTTTAACGCCGGTCCCGCGGGATGTTTCTCTCCCCGCTCCCATTGACTGACCGAATCTTTCGAGACGTTCAGATAACGAGCGAAAACGGCTTGGCTTACCTCCTCGCGCTCGCGGAGGGAGCGTATCTCCTCGGGCGTGAACTCCCGAACCGGTGTCAGGCAGGATTCATCGAAGTGTCGGAGGGTTCGCTTATCGATCACGCCCGCGTCGTAATAGTCGGAGGCTGTTTCGTGGATCGCCGCGAACGCGTCACTCTTGTAAGTTTTTTTCTGGGCCATCACGTTTTACTTCCTTGTAAACTCCTTTCTCGACTAACTTGGCGAGTTCCTCGTCGGAAAGGGAAAAGGTTACTCTCGCCAAGTCTTTAAATCCTCGCTCTTCGTCCTTGTCTATGTTCTCCCGTTCACTTTTCGCGAATCCGTAGACAAAGAAAGCTTTGTCATCCCGTCGGTAGAGGATGATCGACCTGTAACCACCGGACTTCCCCTCGTTGGTGCGTGAGAGCCTCTGTTTGATGACACCCCCGCCATAATCGGCATCTACCCTCCCGGATTCCACGTCCTCGATCGTCTCCCATAGCTTTGCGTCGCTGATGTTTTCCTTTTTTGCGAACTTGGTAAACCACTTATTCTTGAAAATCCGCACACTTGACATTTTGGGTGGCTTTTCTCTAATTACGTTCATTATATAGAACTCAGTTCTATAGTTCAAGGGAATTTATCGACAAAAAAACGGGATGTTTGGAGTTATTCTTCTAACCCAACGAAAAATTTTGATTTTTGCGGGAGGTTTAGTTACCATCGTATTGTCAAACAATGTTCGATGGAGTGTCAGACAATGGCATCGAAATCCATCGGGGTGAGGATTCCCGACGCGATCAACGAACGCTTCGAGAGTTACGGACGGCGGCATTTTCCCAAGGGGGACGGTTTCGACAAGACAAAAACCGCCCTCGACCTCATCTGCAAGGGATTGCAATGTTCTCGCGATCAAGAGAACGATGTTGAACAACTCGTCAAACAAATCGTTGAACAAGAAATGAGAACGGTAATCGAGGAGGTGACGGCGACGGTTGCCGGTCTCAACGGGGAAATTGAAACCCTGAAACGGTTAATCGATCGAGAGGATACAGAAGAAGATTCGGGAATGTCCCGCTCGACCCTAGCCCCGATTTTCGAGGATTTTTGAGAACCTGTCATTCTCTCCTCGGTTGCGATCGCTTTCTTTAACTTAATTGGCTAAAACTATTGAAGCGATTAAGATTATCAAGTTTGCGGGGATAGGGTCAACTAGAATTGCTGAATTTTCGCTTAGATGCCACTACTCGTACTTCTGTCTTAAAATTAGCTGGTGAAGGATAGAATGGTTTCCCTTCCCTCTCCCCTCGGTAACAGACCTGCGGGAGAACTAATCGAAAATACCGTTCAATCAAAGACAGAATTTGCTTTCCTGTGAGTGCCGCGTTCACCCCTAAACGTTTACGATGATGAACAGTAAACGTTACAGGTCAAACAAATGAAAAGACTGCTCGGCATTGTCATCTTGATAGTAGCTTGGGGAGGCTTTATCTTTGCCAACCCAGCCCTCGCCTTAGATGTAGAGGTAGGTCAGCAAGTACAGCTTAAAGCCACAAATCCTCAAGGTGTTCCTTTGCACGAAAATCCTTTTCCGAGTTTAAAGGGGAGATTACCCGATGGTGTAACGGCCACAGTGACCGCAACCGATAGGGAAAAGCATTGGCTAAAAGTACAAATCCCCTTCCAACAAGGTTGGATTATAGAAAAATATGTCGCTCAAGTTTTGGAAAATTCGGTTAACCCCTCTCCGAATCCTCGTCCTACAAGCGGGTTAAAATTAGCCACCTATAACGTAGAATCACCAAACTTTAACCCCAGAGATACCACCCCCGACAAAGTGGCCGAGGAAATTACAAAGCATCCAGAGGTCATTATTTGGGGTCTTGAAGAGGTGATGAATCAGGACGATCTAGATAAGTTCACTCAAGCTATGGGTTCAAATTTTACCTCGGTCTTGGGAGAGACGGGCGGTCAAGATAGATTAGCGATCGCTTACGATCAAAGTCAGTTAGAATTAGTGGGTTCTATCAATAATTTATCGGGTTCTGGAGGGTCAAGAAATCCACTCGTGGGTCAATTTAAACTTCTCGCGGACGGGACTGAATTTTTATTTATGGTCAACCATTTCAACCGTCGTGAAGAGGAAAGAAGAAACCAACAGGCTGATTTCGTCAGAAATTGGAGCAATCAGCAAAATTTACCGACGATTATAGTGGGAGACTTTAACTTCGATTTTGATCTCAATGAACGAAGAGGTAATACGGCTTTCAATAAACTCAATCAAGACAACATATTAAAGTGGATTCAACCGGATTGTTTAGCTTCTAATAATTGTCTATCCACTCAATGTAATCCAAATTTTAACAGTATCTTAGATGCTGTTTTTGTCGGTGGAACTGCCAAAAATTGGTCGGCGAGTTCTTCTATAGTTCCTTTTGACTGCTCGAAAGATGCCACGGGATTCCCCGATCATCGTATCGTCAAGGCCGAATTAAAAGTATCTTAGCCGACGACATTCGGGAATTATCGAGCGAATTTGGTTGTTTAAAGTTTCATCATGTACAAAAAAAAGGTCGGGGTCGCCCCGACCTTTTTTGTCGTAATTAGTGGATTAGAACTTAACCATTGATAGCAGGAGCAGTCAGAGCTACGGGACTAGCCAAGTCTAAGGGGAAATGTCTTTGAATCCTTTTATAACCCCTATTATTCGAGTTCTTGAGGTTCAATAACCAACTTAATTCCCTGAATAATTAATTTGATTTTTTCCCGAGAAAGTCTTCCGATAGACTCCGTTAAAAGACGTTTATCAACCGTGAAAACCTGTGAAACATTAACAACACTGGATTCAGGTAAATTCCCTTCACCCTCATTCAATAAAACATTACCAATAGCTTTTGCTCGTCTCAAATTGGTTGTTAATGGACACACAATAACCGTCCCAATTTGTGACTGATTCAGAGCATCATTTCGCACCACAACACAAGGACGAAGATAAGCAGGTTCAGAACCTTGTGGTTTTCCTACATCAATCCAATAAATCTCACCTTTAAAAATCGTCATATTTACTCAGATAATTGGCGTTGATGATGGCGTATTCCCTCTAACATCAAAGTTTCTGATTTGTCCAATCCATCACTATAAGCTTCATTCCAACTATCCATTAATACCTGTTTAGTTATTTTTTGATTATTCAATCCTAATTATTGATGTAACTTCTCCAACCATTGTTTATGGTTCTTCGTTACTTGGTATGGTTCGATAGGGTGGCATAAATCGACTAAATCCTTATCTGGCAAGAGATTTAATTGATTAGTTCGCTCTAGATCGAAAACAATTGACAAAAATCGCCAAATGTCTTTCTCTATAAGAGTTTCATTCCTTATAATCCTGTCCGTTGCATAGGACA
>NZ_JADBRW010000237.1:0-3656 GCF_020247025.1 Microcystis sp. M109S1 | reverse complement strand
CCCCCAGCCGGCTGCTGTAAAATGGGAGGGATAGATACAACTCAGGAGAAAAGACCCCAGTGCAGTACAACCCCGCAGAAATCGAACAGAAATGGCAGAAGATTTGGCAGCAAATGGGATTGGACAAAACCCCAGAAAACGCCGATAAACCGAAATTTTACGCCCTCTCCATGTTCCCCTATCCATCGGGCAACCTGCACATGGGTCACGTTCGTAACTATACTATTACCGATGTGATTGCCCGTCTGAAAAGAATGCAGGGTTATCGCGTGCTGCATCCCATGGGGTGGGATGCTTTCGGATTACCCGCAGAAAATGCCGCCATTGAAAGAGGAGTTCCTCCGGCAAAATGGACTGATCAAAATATTGCCCAGATGAAACGGCAATTACAACAGTTAGGATTATCTATCGATTGGGAAAGAGAAGTTGCCACCTGTTCCCCGGAATATTATCGTTGGACCCAATGGCTATTTTTACAGTTTTTTGAATCGGGATTAGCCTACCAAAAAGAAGCGGCAGTGAATTGGGATCCTATCGATCAAACTGTCTTGGCCAATGAACAGGTAGATAGTGAAGGAAAATCTTGGCGATCGGGTGCTAAAGTAGAAAGAAAATTATTACGGCAATGGTTCCTAAAAATCACCGATTATGCCGAACAATTACTCACTGATTTAGATAAACTTACCGGTTGGCCGGAACGGGTTAAAACCATGCAGGCCAACTGGATTGGTAAATCGGTAGGTGCTTATTTAGAATTTCCTCTTGTTAACTCCACAGAAAAAATTGCCGTTTTTACCACTCGTCCCGATACGGTTTATGGAGTCACTTATGTGGTACTTGCTCCCGAACATCCCTTAACTTTACAAGTTACCACTCCCGAACAAAAATCCGCCGTAGAAACTTTTATTCAAGAGATAGCCAGCGAAAGCGAATTAGAAAGAACTGCCGAAGATAAACCCAAACGCGGTATTAAAACCGGAGGACTGGCAATTAATCCTTTTACCGGTGAAGAAATTCCGATTTTAATTGCTGATTATGTCCTCTACGAATACGGGACGGGGGCAGTGATGGGAGTCCCGGCTCACGACAGTCGCGATTTTAAATTTGCTCAGGAAAATAATCTGCCAATTAAGATAGTTATTACTCCAGAAAGTGGCGAAATTGAGTTAAAAGAGGCCTATACAGAAGCGGGAATTATGATTAATTCCGCTCAATTTAATGGACTGAATTCCCAAGAAGGAAAAACCGCTATTATTGATTATGCCACTGCCCAAGGTTACGGCAAAGCTAGAATACAATATCGCCTCCGGGATTGGTTAATTTCCCGTCAAAGATATTGGGGTTGTCCGATTCCAGTTATCCACTGTCCTAACTGTGGAACTGTGCCAGTACCAGTGGAAAATTTACCCGTTACTTTACCAGAAAATGTCGAATTTAGCGGTCGAGGTGCTTCCCCTTTAGCTAAGTTGGAAGACTGGGTAAATGTGGATTGTCCTCGCTGTGGAACTCCCGCAAAACGGGAAACAGACACCATGGATACTTTCATCGATTCTAGTTGGTATTTCCTCCGTTATACCGATGCTAAAAATGAAGATATACCCTTTCAATTCGAGAAGGTTAATGATTGGATGCCCGTGGATCAATACGTCGGAGGAATCGAACACGCTATCCTACATTTACTCTATTCTCGTTTCTTTACCAAAGTTTTAAGAGACCGAGGTTTAGTTAATGTCGATGAACCTTTTAACCGTCTATTAACCCAGGGAATGGTACAGGGATTAACCTACAAAAATCCCGAAACTGGCAAATATGTCCCCGCAGAAAATGTTATCTATAAAGAGGATAAATATTGCGATAAAGACACGGGAGAAGTTCTATCTTTCTTCTTTGAAAAAATGTCTAAGTCGAAATATAACGGCGTTGATCCTCTGAAAGTCCTCGAAAAATATGGGGCCGATACTGCCCGAATGTTTATACTTTTTACTGCACCCCCAGAAAAAGATTTACAGTGGGATGATGCGGGGGTAGAAGGACAATTTCGCTTTCTTAATCGGGTGTGGCGTTTAGTCAGCGAATATATTGAAAATAAACCCAAGCAAGTCAAAAAAATAGAAACTTTCTCGAAAACTGACAAAGATTTAAGACGGGCAATTCACACCGCTATTAAAGAAATCTCCGAGGATTTAGAAGGAGATTATCAATTTAATACCGCCATTTCCGAATTAATGAAACTCAGTAACGCTTTAGGGGATAATAAGTGTTTTGAATCCCCCATTTATCGGGAAGGAATCGAAACCCTATTAATCTTACTTTCCCTTTTTGCCCCCCATCTTAGCGAAGAATTATGGCAAGCTTTAGGCCATAGCCAATCAATTCACCTGCAACCCTGGCCAAAAGTTGATCCCACTGCCCTTATTGTGGACGAGATTACCCTTGTCATCCAAATTTTGGGAAAAACCAGAGGCACGATACAAGTTCCCGCTAGTGCCGATAAAAGCACCCTAGAAACCCTCGCCCTGGAATCAGAAATCGCCCAACGTTATTTAGAGGGCAAGGAAATCAAAAAAGTGATTGTTGTCCCGGGCAAATTAGTTAATTTTGTCGTGGGTTAAATGACAGCAATTATCACAATGGTAGGGAATTAAAGAACCTTTTCAGTTATCAGTAACCAGTTAGATTAACACTTTCTATGAAAAACTATCGATAGATAGCAAAATAGAAACTATACAATTAGTATTGTCTGTAAATAAGAATAACCTATGGATATTGAATCAACTAAAGTTACTCCTGAAGAAATTGCCCAGTTTCGCGCTGAATTGGCAGAAGATTCTAAAGCATTAGGAGATATTGATGTGATTGAGCGTTGTGAAGGGGATCTAGAACAAGCTGCTCGTATCTTAGCGCGTCGAGCCGACATTGAAGATGTGAGAGCGGGAATCACTTGGGAATCTGCGTTAAAGCAAGCGCGTCAGGTGGTTTGTGATGCAAAGTTTAAGGAAGGTTTAGCTCCTGATTTAATTGGGGGTATAATTGGTGCATTAATAACGGCAGGTAATCCAGTTTTAGTGGCAGTTGCTACTCCTTGCGCTGGTTATATTGTTAAAGTTTCCTTAGCTGAGTTTTGTAATACGGACAAGTCGAATCCAGAAAGTTAAATAATCCTGATTTAAACACCTGAAGCGATAAATGCAGCCCAATAAAAAGGATTATTGAAGGGTTTGTCCTCGGTCGCCATGGCTTTCCATTTAGTTTGCCTCACTGCGATCGCATCTTCTAATTCAAATAACTCTTTTTTTGAAAGGGTTTGTTGTAGTTGAATTAACGCTTGTTGAAAGGTTTGGCTTTCTAAATTTTTCTCAGCCTCTTTAACGGTTAAATTCTGTAACCAGTTTTGAGCTTGTTTTAAAGCAACTGGTACAGAAACTTGCTGATTCTCATCAAATAAAATCTCATATAATTTAATCATCAAGAAGGAGGTTGACAGGTCATTAACTGTCCATAAACTACTGACAACACTGGGACTTCCTGCAAACAGAAAACCACTGGGTAAACCGATATATTCATCGCTGATAGAGTTTAAATCAATTAAGCCAGTTTCGCAGGCAGAAAGGGTGACAAGGCGACATTTATTCAAGCGCAGTTCAAAGATTTCGCCT
>NZ_JADBRW010000236.1:0-26129 GCF_020247025.1 Microcystis sp. M109S1 | reverse complement strand
GTCAGTCTGTAGAGCGACCATAAGACCAGAACAGAGTAAATCTGTTAAGGCAGGTGCGAAACCCCGCAAGGGAAAGAAGCAGAAACCTAAATCGTGAGGTTTGGGAATCACCGTCCGTTTACGGCGGTGAGGATGTCAATAGACCTGTCAGACTAGATCAGCAAGATAGCTCACCATCACCACTACTCGCCGCTCCCCGCTCTCCTATAGCTTTTCAACAGGATTTAGTAAGAATAATGCCTGAAGCCGCAAAACTAAGGGTTTCAACCTAGACGCGGTTTAGTGATAATTCTTTGACAATAGAGTTGAATTCCTTGCAGCTTGGCTAGGGAGAATTTTGGTTTAATGGGAAGGATCAGTAAAGACATAAAACTCATCCGCAGCAAGCGATAAACAAGGATAGTTAAAGTCGTATGTTTTTCGAGACTGAGAAGATAACTATAGATATTATGAGTTAGTCTTAGATAACCATAGCGACGGGTGATAGAAGATGGTTCATGAATGATTTTAATCTGATTGGTAACAACAACTAAATAGCCTTTATTTGCGTATCTTCGGGAAAAATCAAAGTCTTCGTAGTAGAGAAAGTAATCGGTATCGAAATGGGGACAAGTGGAAAAATTCGAGAAATTAATTAATAAACTGCATCCCGTCACCCAGTCGGGAATTAGATAGGGTTGATCTCGATAGTCTAAGGATTCCTCTACTACGTTAATTGTGCCGATTTTGGCATTAAATTTTCCCCAACCAAACCAGATTTTACCATCCGGTTCGTAAATTTCTGTACCGGCGATGGCAACTTCCGGATATTGCTGAAAAAATTTGCTTGCTTTCTCCAGAGAGTCCGGTAATAAGTAAGCGTCAGGATTAACTAACCAAACGATAGCTTTTCTGTCTTGCTGATAAATCCAATCAAGTCCCAGATTACATCCTTTCCCAAATCCTAAATTTTCCCCCGCTTCAATAATCTTGACTCTTTCAGCTGCTAAAGATTGGATATTTTTATCTTCAATGGAATTGTTAACAATGATGAGAGTAGCAGATAAGTCATCGTTGAGGGAAGCGATTAAACGCTTAATTAATTCCGCGCAATTGTAGTTAACGGTCAATATATAAATCATTACAGATAAAAGGTAGGAGTCACTGGCAATTAACAATTGTTAGAGCATAGCTTTCCCGTGAGAATTACTTTTTCTCAAGACGACAGAGATTAAATTTTTCGATTTTGGTGGGAAAGGGTTGACAACTTTGGAAGTCAATAACGAGATTTTCCTTAGCTAAATCCTCCACTATATCAGGGGATTTTTTATTAAAGTCCGTCTGGAGAATGTAGAGAGATTCTAGGGGAGTATTAGCAATAAATGTCTCGGCATTTTTTCGCATTAAAGTTCCCTCACTGACTCCAGTATTGCCTTTGAGTCTCACAAAACGAGTGGAAGCGGGAAAATAAGGAACGATAAAAGATGTTCCTTCATCTCCCCAGATAACAATCGTGGAATTTTCGTAGGGTTTTAATGCTTGACTATCGATACCAAAATAATTATCTGACCATCCCATTCTCCACCAATCCATCGGTTTAACCGTAGTGACAATTAAGGAAAATATTAGCAAATTTATGATTAATAATGGTTTCCTGCGAGGATAAAGATAGGCAATAATCAAAATAATTAAAGTGGGACTGATTAATTCTAATGGCATCAGATAACGATAGATAGAAAATCCCACTAACCAAATAGAGTAAGCGGTCAGATAAAAAGGCAGTAAAAAACCTAAAAATGCACCGTGGGTTAAGTCAGGTTCAGAAGATAGATTGCGCTTAGAAATAGCACGAAAAATAATCACTACTATTAGTAAAATTATCAATAAATAGGTTATAGCTAATCGGCTATCTTGGAAAGGAACCTCAGATACAAGAGTTTGTCTCTGGATAAAATAAACAGGATAAAACAACCATTGCCAGATATCTTTAGGTAAATATTGTATCCCTTTAAAATTGTAGTCGGTTTCAATATAAGGAGATTGAAAGATTTTATTAAAGAACGGAAAAAGAGGATTAGCAAACTTTGTCCACATTAAGATTATCCAATAACCGGCAGTGAGACTAAAACCCACGGCCATTGAAAGAATTGATAGAATTAAATTGCGTAACTTTTCTGACCAAGAATTAGGTAAAAAATTAATGGCTACCACAAGGCTAATACTATATAAAGCATTGGTTAATTTTAATCCCGTTGCCAATCCTAATAAGAGTCCAGCTAAAAGAATATTTTTAGAGGGAATTGGCAGATTTTTCCCTAAACTACTAACTATAAAAAATAATCCTGCCAAAACAAAAACACTGGTGGTATTATCACCAATACTGGTTCCTAACTCCGAGATATAGGCTGCCCCAAAAATACTGGTAATCGCTGCCGCTATGCTTAGAGTTATCTTGTATCTTTCGGAAACTTTATCTAGGGAATGATAGGTAATTAGGTGAACTAACCATTGATTTAACCCGTGCAATCCTCCCATTAAAAAACCCACGACAATCGGAGGCAGTTTCAGATAATAAACAGCGACGAAAAAGGGAACATCAATCAGGGGATTAAAAAAAGTTTGTATCTGCGCGGGTAGGACATCATACTTAAACCTTCCTGTCAATAACATATAGGGATTATAGAAATGATAATTGCGTAAATCCCAACTAACATCTTGACCTAAAATAACCGAGATAATTCCTAAAGCAATAAAGTAGATAATTGCCCAAAATAAGGGATGAGAACTTGGAAAACGTTTGAGGATTTTCATAATTAGAAAATTAAGATTTATTTGTTTAGTTTTACTAGCTTAACTTGGCAATTTATAGTTAAGGATGAGATTAAGATTACCTAGTAACAATCCCCAAAAGACAATAAGCATGATTATCTTGACAAAATTAGTTAAGATTTCCGATTTTTTCTCGGTTAAATCATTAAAGAAAAATCCCCCTAAAGTAATTGCCGTTCCGATAATAAAGTAATATCTACCGTAAGGGGAACTCAAAACCCAATCCTTAATATTTAAATTCACCGACCAAACGACAATAAAAATAAAGATAGTGGCAGCACCGATAAAATCAGGGTTCTTACGAAAATCGTCTAAGAATATACCAAGCACTAGAAAGAGAAATCCATAGTAAGGAATTACATACCAAGCGTAGTAATGACTTTGAGCGCCAGAAAAAATAAGAAGAATTGTATAGATTAATATAGGAAAAGTAACTAATCGTATTTTAGATATTTTTAAAGGAAATCTAGCAACAAGCAGTAAAGTTATCCAACTAAAAATCAACCAACCATCCTCAAAAAAAACTGTGGGTAGAACTAGATTTTTTAACATAGCAAAATCCGTAAAGCGATTTTTATGTTCTTGAAGGGTGGTTAAAAACCAACTAAAATCATAAAACCAACCATAAAGGTAATATAAACCTAAGGATAAAACTGCCGTCAGAGAAGCGATTAAGCTATCTAGCCAATTTTTTTGGAATAATAGTAAAGCAACTAGAGAAGCGAGGATATATAATCCTGTCACCTTAACTAAAGGTGCTAAACCACCTAGAAATATAGCCAAGTATAGATACTTTTTTTGAGACTTTTCACCGTACTGAAGGAATAAAAGTGCTACCGCTAAACTTAGACATAATAATAAATTTTCACTAACTGCTAAACGAGATAAAAAAACCGTATTGGGGTTAGTGGCAAAAATTAAAGAAGTTATAATCGCCACACCGGTATTAGTCAAACGTAAAGCTAATAAATAAAGTAAGAAAATAGAGAGAGTGCCAAAAACTAAAGAAGGAATTCTAATTACTGTTAAACTACAGTCAAAAAATTCCTTTGCTCCCGATAAAATAGCCGTCATACCCACAATTAATCCAAACAAGGGAGGATGATCAAACCAAGGGGTAACAAAACGATAACGAACGGCAGTTTTTTCCCAAACTGTCACCAGAAAATCATCCGTGGGACTGAGGAAAGACCAACTGGTAGGAACTCCCTCTTGAATCAAACTCATGCCACTCCAAGCAAAGGCAAATTCATCTTGAGTCCAGTTATAGGGAGGCAAGGAATCGTACTGATAATATCTTAAGATAAATCCTAAGACCGTAATTAATACACCCAGAAATAGACGGTAATCAAACTTTTCAAAATTCTTAAATATAAAATCTCGCTGCAGCATTATTCTGAAATTGGCTCGCTATTTATCTTTTGGGGTGAACCCGTGCTATTGTAACATGGTTTGACGGTTAAATTTTTTGATAAACCCAGATCGATTAAATACCCGATTATCGAGGTTAAGTCATCTCGATAATTTCTCCTTCGTAAATTCTCAGGGACATCAAATGGTAAACTCATCTTTATAGCCAACTCCAGACAAGGGACTCATTTCTGGCAGAAAAGTTCCCCAGTTTCTCCCTACTAAACTATAACTTAAGAGATTGACATTACCATCAGCAATATGCTAAAAAACATTAGCTTAATAGCCGAGTAACAACAATTACCCCGTTAAAAATCCCTATATTTTCCCCTAAAACAAACATCTTGTCCTTAGTTGCCAACATGATTCGTCAGTTAAATTATTCTAGAGTTTGGTTGTTATTAATCCTTATTTTTGCTCTTTTCCTGCGTCTAAATGCCGCTTTCTCTTATCCTAATATTCTCTGGCCGGATGAAATTTTTCAGACCTTAGAACAGGGTCATCGACTAGCTTTTGGCAATGGGATGATACCTTGGGATTTTCGGGACGGGATTCGTTCTTGGTTATTTCCGGGGATTCTTGGCGGGATTATGAAGCTAACTGCTGGTTTTTCGGAAGGAGCCAGTGGCTATCTGGCCAGCATCAAGATTTTCCTCAGTTTACTATCTTTAATCCCCGTTTGGATCGGATTCTCGATCGCCTACGAAAGCATCGGTTTGGCCGGCGCTATCCTAACCGGCAGTATTTGTGCGATTTGGTTTGAATTTATTTATTTTGCCCCGAAAGCCTTCACCGAAGTTATGGCCGCTTATTCCCTGCTGATGGGCGTTTATTTAGGATGCTACGGCAAAAATCCCCCCTCTCGTCAGCGACTGTATTGGACAGGGTTTTTCTATGGATTGACCACCTATCTTCGATTTCATTTACTGCCTGCCATCGCCATCGCCCTCATTTATCAAGTTAGACAAAAAAAATTTCAACAATTACCGCCCCTTGCCCTCGGTTTTATCGGTCCGGTTTTGCTGGGGGGTGCTTTAGACGCTTTCACTTGGTCCACCCCCTTCCAATCGATTTGGAAACTGATCTGGATTAATATTTTTGAAGGAAAATTTAATAGTTTTGGCGTATCTCCTTGGCAGCAATATTTTACTTGGTTAGCCCTCAATTGGTCTTGGTGGCTGTTTCCGATCCTCTTCTTCTGTGCAATCGCTGCTCGTCGTCACTGGATTCTCGCCCTTCTGTCCCTAGTTATTATCCTCTCTCACAGCTTTTTAGGTCACAAAGAATATCGCTATATCTTCCCTGCCCTACCACTAATTATTATTCTCGCTGGTTTGGGAACCGCCACTCTCGTCTCGCGTTTATCGTTAATGCGAGGTTCCCTCGCCGGCAAAATTATCGTTATTTTTAGTAGTTTACTTCTTTGGGCTTTTCTATCCTGGTTGTTGGCGGGGCGTTTTAATACCGACCAGACTTTTAATTTCGGACCGCCTTGGCAAAAACCGGGCTATACTCACTGGCAAACCCACGGCGGACAATTACAAGCCTATCAGTATTTAAGTAGCGAGAAAAAACTGTGCGGTTTAGGAGTAAAAGGATTGGCGTGGCAGTATACGGGGGGATACGCCTACTTACACCAAGATGTGCCGATTTATTTCCTCAAAGATAACCAAAATTTCGAGGAACTACAACCTTATTTTAATTATCTATTGTTTAACGAAGACACTGCCGCGGTCGGAGATTATCAACGGGAGAAATGCTTTAACGGAACTTGCGTTTACAGGCGCTCGAATTCTTGTCAAGTTAACCCGAATTATCATATCAATCAGTATCTCAAAAAAGCTGGCGAGTAAGATAATATAAGTAGGGAGGCACAATTATTTGTAGGATGGGTTAGCGGTAGCGTAACCCATGCGGGCGTTGGGTTTCATACTTCAACCCAACCTACGTTCATCTTATATTTGATTCCACCCACCTACTTATCTCTGGCAAACTTGCGAAATTTGTCAAAAATAAGTCGAAAAAGCCGAGAAAAATTTTAATTATGTAAGCGAGATAACTTCGATCATAAAAAAAGTTAAAATCTGGCTAATTTACCCAATGTTTCTAATTTTAATCTACATACTTTTTGTTATGCTCGTCAACCTCTCCTCTTTCCCCGGATTGCACGGAGATGAGGCTTGGTTTGAACTGAATGCGCGGGAAATTCTCCACCACGGAACTCGATCGCTCCACGGCCTAAACACCTATACTAGCTCTTTCTATAGCTGGTTGATTTCCCTAACATTCACTGTTTTGATTGAATACTGTCCCCATTGTCGAGATTTCCCCAAATATTTTAAAATTATCGAAACTAATCATTAGTAACGGGTAGAATTAGAGGAGTCAGGAGGTCAATTTTTCTCTAAGGAAGTTACCCCGAATCTATAATCCTTAAAAATAAATCATCTGCAAAAATTCTCAGCTTAATTTTGATAAAAGCCAATAATAAGCTGACTTTAAAACTCAAAATTTTTGGTAAATATCTTGACAAATGATCCCGATCAAGGGTATTATTAGGGTGGTTTCGGCAAAAATATCCAACAGCCAGACCTCCCTAGACTAACTTAGTAAAATTAATTCCTCCCTATTGATAGATGAAAATCAAGAAATATCTTAAGTTCTGGAAATATCCTCGCTTAGTTGATGAACGAGAGACTTTAATTGAAGAACGAGATTCTCTCAAAGATCATCTGAAGAGTTTGAATCAAGAAAAACAAGAAATGATTCGGGAAAAAAATGCTCTTTATGAAAGATTAGGTCAGTTATCCTTAACCATTCCCGAACTGCAAGAAATTAGTCCGAAACTTCTGGATATTAGCGTAATCAAAAATAAGGCCCGCCAGTTTCGAGTCCAATTAGATGCCGAAAAAGAAAAACTGGCTCCCGACAATTTTGGCTGGTATCCTTACAACACTTTAACCTGCTTCGAGATTCTCGAATTACTATTAACGGGTAAAAACCGTTTTCTACTGGAATTAATCTCGGAAAAACCGATTGTTGATATTGGTTGTGCCGATGGGGATCTGGCGTTTTTTCTGGAATCTTTGGGCTGTAAAGTGCAGGTAGTGGACTACGCTCCTACTAACTTTAATCTTATGCAAGGGGTTAAACTGCTCAAAACCGCTCTTTCTTCCTCTGTGGAGATTCATGATGTTAACTTAGATTCCCAGTTTCTGCTTCCCGAAAAAAGCTATAGTTTAGTCATCTTCTTAGGAATTTTATACCATCTCAAAAATCCCTACTATGCCCTCGAAACCCTAGCGAAATCTGCCAATTATTGCCTGATTAGCACCCGCGTCACTAAGTTTAATACGGTGAGTAATGCCGCTAATCGAGTCGATCTTTCCGCGATTCCTCTAGCCTATTTACTCGATGAACTAGAAGCAAATAATGATTCTACTAACTATTGGATTTTTTCTAATGCCGGATTACGCCGAATTTTACAGCGAACTGGCTGGGAAATTTGCGATTATATAACAGTAGGTAATACCGAAAACTCCGATCCCGCCAGTCGTGACGGCGATGAAAGAGCCTATTGTTTAGTAAAAAGTCGTTTCTATCAAGATTAGAAATGCCTAAATATCAGACCAGTCTCCTAAAAATATGAACTATCGCCCTAATCCCCTCTTAAACCGACGTAGCTTGCTGAAATTAGCGGCCCTAGCCGGAGGAAGTGCCGGACTAACTACCCTTCTCTCCTCTCGGCTCAGTTACTCTGCCGACCAAAACCAGGCTAGTGCCAAGAATATAGAGGCAATAGAGGAATTTTTGCGGCAAATTCGCCCGGTGGATTCGCAAAATCTCCAGTTGACAGAATATAGCTTTGAAACAGTCACCGTTGATCGTCAAGGGCAAATTATCGATCGCCGTCAGGGCAGCGCTCGCTCCTGGAGCGAACCCCTAGGCAACGGCAGCGAACTAGAGATGGTGGCTATTCCGGGGGGCAGTTTTCTACGAGGCTCAAAAAATGAGGAAAAAGGCGATCATACTAGCAGTGAAAAACCAGAAAATTCCCTGACGACGGCGGCTTTTTTTCTGAGCAAATACCCGATCACCCAAGCACAGTGGCGAGCGATCGCCCAACTGCCCAAAATTAATCTCGAACTCAACCCGGCGCCCTCCTTTTTCCAAGGCGATAACTTACCCGTAGAGAGAGTCTCCTGGTACGAGGCGATCGAATTTTGTCAACGACTCTCCCGCTCCACCGGCAAAGATTACCGACTAGCGAGTGAATCACGCTGGGAATACGCCTGTCGCGCCGGTACAACCACCCCCTTTTACTGCGGGGAAACCCTCACCAGCGAGCGGGCCAATTACTTTGCCGTCTATGATCCCTACGCGGAAGAACCAGCCAGCGCCTATCTGGCCAGGACTACCCCGGTGGGCAGTTTCGCCCCCAATAATTTCGGTCTCTACGATATGCACGGCAACGTGGGCGAATGGTGCGCCGATAGCTGGCACCGGAATTACGAGGGAACCCCGCCCCTGGATGGTAGTGCTTGGTTAGACAGGGATACTCGCTTGCAGCCCCGTTATCGTTCCGCCCGTTTAGTGCGAGGGGGCAGTTGGGGCGATGAAGCTAGGCACCTACGCAGTGCCAATCGCACCTTTTGCCTTCCCGATCAACACCACAGTGTCTTGGGTTTACGAGTCATGGCCGATAGTACCGGTTAATCAATGCTTGTGTCCGCCCAAGAGACGACAAAGGTATGGTTCAATAGGTTAGGTTCCAAAAGGCCAAAAGTATTCAGAATCTTCTGCTGTTGTCAGTGCGTCTGTAGCTAAATCAACCGCGAGTGAGGTCAAATTTTTCATGAAGGTACAGCAGTCTCATCTTTTCTTAACTCCCCCCACAGGAGATCTACAGGTACCTTTATCTCCTCCTCCCCCGGACGACGGCAACCTAGAAGAAGAAAAAAATTATCCTCTCAGCCTGTCTCTAGTCATTCCCACCTACAATGAACGGCAAAATATCGTTCAATTAGTCAACATTCTCAGTCAAATACTCGACGAAGCCCTGCCCAACGATTACGAACTGATCGTTGTCGATGATAATAGTCCCGATCGCACTTGGGAAGTCGCCGCGTCTTTAATCCCTGAATATCCCCAGCTGCGAGTGCTGCGCCGGGAGGGAGAAAAAGGTTTATCCTCGGCAGTGGTACGGGGGTGGCAAGTGGCACGGGGCGACATCCTTGGAGTAATCGATGCCGATTTACAACATCCCCCGGAAGTGTTATTAAAATTATTCGAGCAAACCAGAGCCGGAGCCGATCTCGCCCTGGCTAGTCGCCATGTGGAAGGGGGTGGAGTCAGCCAATGGAGTCTGACTCGACGCTTCCTCTCCCGGGGGGCGCAGCTGTTGGGATTAGTCATTCTGCCTGACGTGGTGGGACGGGTATCGGATCCGATGAGTGGCTATTTCATGGTTAATCGACAAGCGATCGCAGGCCCGATCTTAAACCCGATGGGCTATAAAATTCTCCTCGAAGTTATCGGCCGCGGCAATATTGACGAGATCGCCGAAGTGGGTTACGTTTTCCAAGAGCGTCAAGACGGTGAAAGCAAAGTCACCTGGCAACAATACATCGAATATATCCTGCACCTGCTGAAATTGCGTTCCCGCGGTCGTTTCGGTGGTCTGAAAAGGCGTTGGCAATTCCCCCTCGATCGCTTTCTTCGCTTTAGTTTAGTCGGGTTTAGTGGCGTATTCGTCGATATGGCTATCTTTTATCTCCTCAGCGATCCCACCACCCTCGCTTGGGGAGTAACTCGCAGTAAGATTATCGCCGCCGAGGTGGCCATTATTAATAATTTTCTCTGGAACGATCGCTGGACTTTTGGCGATTTGTCCACTGGCCAAAATCAGTGGCAGCAGCGTTTCAAACGTTTTCTTAAATTTAATCTTATTTGTTTGGCCGGTTTGATCCTCAACGTCCTGCTCTTAAACTTTTTCTTCAATGTCTTAGATATTAATCGCTATATTGCTAACTTAATAGCGATCGCTATAGTTACCGTTTGGAACTTCTGGATGAATTTAAAACTCAGTTGGCGTGTGACGGAGGTTAAACCCGAAAAGTCCAGCAGGCCATAGGAAAGCCTTTGAAAACTTTCCCTCTCATCCTGCAAACCCTTTTTAACTCTCGTTCAACCGCTGGCAGCATTAATTTTTGGGACTTAAAAGCGGCCCAGGGTCAACAGGAAACCGATTACTGGGGATTAAGTCTCAAAGAGGGGATGGAATGGCTTAATCAAAATGCCGCCGCTAACTCTACCATAGTCGTTGCCGGCCCGATGTTTGCGGCGCAAATGGTACAAGACTACCAAAAAAACTTGACAATGATCTATCGAGATGACTTTGCTTGGGGAAAGGCCGCCGACCCCGATTATTACATGGGTTTATCCCGATACGATTATTTCCAAGCTTTCCCCCATTGTCCCATTGTTCACGCCGTCCAACGCCAAGACACCCCCCTAACCATCATTAAACATTGTCGTCAGCCATGATCGAAATGACCGCTATTCCGCCTATTTCCCTGAAAAACTATCGTATTGCGGCGATTATTCCCTGTCACAACGAAGAACTAACGATCGCAAAAGTGATCTCCCAATTCCAAACTTTTTTGCCAGAAGCGGCAATTTATGTCTATAACAACCGCTCTACCGATGATACCGTGACGGAGGCACTCAAAGCTGGGGCGATCGTTCGTCAGGAAATCCAACCGGGAAAAGGCAATGTTGTCCGGCGGATGTTTGCCGATATCGAGGCCGATATCTATATTCTCATCGATGGTGATGATACCTACGAAATTGCGGCAGTACGACGCTTAATTGAACGAATGCTGCGGGAACAATTGGATATGGTCGTCGGTGCGCGTCGGGAAGCGGCAAAATCCTCCCAGGCTTATCGTCCCGGTCATCGCGCTGGTAATCTATTTTTAACAGGATTGGTGAAATTTCTGTTTGGAGCGCGTTTAATCGATATGCTCTCCGGTTATCGCGTCTTTTCTCGTCGTTTCGTCAAATCTTTTCCCGCTTTGTCCAATGGTTTCGAGATTGAAACCGAGTTAACTATCCACGCTTTAGAATTAAAAATTCCCTTCGCCGAAGAACCAACCCTCTACGGGGAACGTCCCGAAGGTTCCCAAAGTAAGTTAAAAACCTTTCAAGATGGCTGGCGAGTATTGGGAACCGCTATCCTACTTTTTAAAGAAATTCGTCCTTTTCTCTTTTTTAGCCTTGTCTCGCTAATTTTGGCGGTTATTTCCCTCCTCTTAGCGATCCCCGTCCTGTTTGAATACCTCGAAACCGGCTTAGTACCACGTTTTCCCACCGCTATTTTATCGGCCTCGATCATGCTTTTAGCCTTTTTAAGTTTGACCTGTGGCATGATCCTCGATTCCGTCTCCCGGGGACGAAAAGAGATGAAACGAATGGCCTATCTAGCTAACAGTTGGCTGAAAGGTTAGGGAAAAAGTTCACTAAACATACAGGTCTAGGTAACATCTGGGGTTAAACCCTCTCTAACCGTTGCAGCACGGAGGAGGGTTTTTTGTCAATAAATTCCGCCGGCGAAATTTGATATTTAATCAGATTGGCTAATTCCTGTAGTTGGCTGATGGCTTCCTCACCTTCGAGTTTCATTAACTCTCGATCATCGCGCATTTCTGTCCAGGTGATGCCGTAATCGGACACGAGAAACCGAATTAGATGGGTTTCACCCAATCCGACCATAAAGGATGCGCTGTTCATTTGACCGCCACAGGTATAGCAAGATGCTAGATAACCTTGATTTTCTAGTGCGATCGCTAAGGCCTGTAAATCCATGACCAAGTCTTTGACTAGTTGGCGATGCTCTTCTGCAAGTCGTTTAAACACAATGTTCCTCCTGACAACACTCCTCAATTATAAAACCTTAATACTGTTTTAAGATTCTTTTTTGAGAAAATAAAGTAAATGAACCAGGTTTTTTTACGGATGTTAAGTAACAAAATGTAAAGAACCCGATACCTAGAGTAGCGTGAATTCCTGATATCGCCAAGTATATGTAGGGTCTGCTGAATAATGGTAAAACCCTTTTAAAATAAGGCTTTTGACCTGTTAAAATCCGATGTTCATGCTGCGAAAATCGGATTGGGACCATCAAAAACCTGGCATTATCCTTCTTGTAGTACATACGTTGGTACAAAAAAGAGAGGGCAACAAAGCCTGAAACTCCCGACTCCTGACGACCGACTCCTGACGACCGACTCCTAACCCCACCAACAAACTTTTTCAGCAAACCCTATGTAAGTACAACGTTACCAGTTTATCCGTCTTTCCACCCCCTCGATCCCAACTATTCCCATCATGCCTATTTTTAAAGTTTAATATCCGGTTTCGACAAAAAAGTTCGCAAATCTATGTTGACTGCCTATCCTAACCAAGAAGTTAATTTTACACGACTACTTAATAGTGACGTGGAGTATAAACCCATTGCTTGGTTTTACCCTGCTCAATAAGGCGAGTTTTACTCGATCCAATCAAAATTATGGTTCGCATATCCGCATCTTTAATAGTCATATCCTCTAGGAATTTCACCGTCACTGTTTCCCCTTTTCGCCCTAAATTACGCGCTAGTACCACAGGAGTTTGCGGCGAGCGCCATTGTAATAAAATCTCTTTTGCCTTCTCCAATTGCCAAGTGCGCTCTTGAGACACAGGATTATAAAATGCGATCGCTAAATCTGCTCGGGCTGCTAACTCAATGCGCTGAGAAATCACCTGCCAAGATTTGAGAATATCCGATAGGGAAATCGCACAAAAATCATGTCCTAAAAGTGCGCCAACCCTGGCGGCCGCCGCTTGCATGGCCGAAATCCCCGGACAGACCTGAATTGCGATCGCATCCCATGCCGGTTTTGCTTTTTTTTCTAATACCTCAAACACGGCCGCGGCCATGGCATAAATTCCGGGATCTCCGGAAGAAACTAAGACAACCGATCGCCCCTTAGCCGCTAAATCTAGGGCTATTTCCGCGCGATCGAGTTCCACCCGATTATCCGATTCATGGCGGACAATTTCTGGTTTTCGCAGGGATTCTACCAAATCCAAATAGGTTTTATAACCCACCCAATCCGTGGCTTTTTCCAATACTTCTCGAACTTCCGGCGACATCCAATTTAGCGCACCAGGGCCGGTTCCGACTATGGCTAATTTACCTTGACTTTCGTGGGCAAAATCCCCTGGGGACAAACCGGATTTTTCCTTAATTTGCTGGCTTTCCTCACAGAGATAAACTAAACAGTTAGTGCTAGGTTTTGCTAAGTTTAAGTTATTTTTATCGATAATCTCAATGCTCAGTTTTGCTGCTGATGAAATCGGTAAATTACTATTTTTTAACCAGTCCGCTTCACCAATTAATTTTACTTTTTCACCCGCCAATAAATCGGCAAGAAACTTCTTAGCATCATCGGGATTAACTAACTGATAACCCAGTGGTGGCGATAATAAAGTCGTTTTGAATCTAATATCACCAGTGGTGGTAATTGCTGGGGAAATTTGCCAAACCGAGGCAATTTGACGAGCGAGATCATTAACCCCTTGTAAACCCCCCAACAAAGGCACTACCGCGCTGCCATCTTCCGCGATCGCTAATACAGGTGGTTCTTGCCATTTATTAGTTAATAAAGGTGCTAAAGTGCGAATTAAAATACCCGCCGCACAAATGCCAATAATTGGCGTTCCCATCTGGAAAAATTCTCGCACCGTTTCGCCAAAATTAGTATAGGTAAAATCAGCCGAATGGGTACGATTTATTAACCCATAAACCACTGCTTCCGGTAGGGCCATTTGCACTTGACGAGCAACGGTGATACTGGTTTCTCCTAAAATGAGAATAGCTGGAGGTTTCATTTGGCTTCCCCCGACTGCGCTGGGATTAACTTTTGCATAAATTCTTGCTGCTCTGCCGAGTTAATTCCAGCCTTTAAGCTGTCTAACACCCGTGACATATTGCCGTTGAGCATGGCTGAAATATCTAACCACAAACCCGGAAATACTAGAGAGCAAATCACCCCTTCTTGGTTGGGTAACAAAGAAATATAATCGCCATCTTGTAAACTAAACCAATCAATTTTTTGATCAAATACCTGCCAAACCAGGTATTCTTGAATGCCACTGCGTCGATAAGCACGTTTTTTATCCCCTAAATCTATGGCGGCACTACTAGCGGCAATTTCTACCACTAATTCCGGCGATCCTTCTAGGTATCCCTCTGCACTTAGGGTTGATTTTCCCCCGCTTTCTTGACTAATTAATAACACCCCATCCGGCTGTAATTCGTTGTCGATATCCAAGCGGACTGTTGGCTCAATACCCATTTGTACTTGGGGTGTAGCAGCTTGATAAACTCCCAACCAAGTGATTAAACGTCCGTGGGGTTCAGCATGAAATTTAAACCTTAATGGGGATGCCATATACACAACTCCTTCGATTAGTTCGGCTTTTTTTAATCCTGGCATAGCTTGATAACGGCGCTCGAATTCGGGACGAATTAAGCGATCCCCATTTTCTAAGGGTGGTAAATGTTGAGTGGTTACAGTCTGAGAATTTAAGGATTTAGCCAGGGAAGAAGTCATGGTGGCAGTCTTTGGGAACAAAACAGCATTGATTTTATTATAGATTGTTTCATTGGACTTCTTGAGGGATTTAATTTTTAACTGAAATTTTCCCAGAAGTCCCGCGCTTTTAGCGATGGGATGAATGGCGACCAACAGATAGACAATTACCCAAAACTATAGCATTTATCTTAGTGATGAGGTACAAAGTTTTCGTTTTGGGAAGTCGGTAGTCGATACCAAATTAGGTTACACTTCATCTAGTTATGAGAAACGCTGTAATAACTGATATAGCGCACCTAAATGAAAGGTAAACGTCCTCTTCTGGAGCCTACCCGTTCACGAATCAATTAGGCACACGATAACTGATAACCGATAACTGATAACTGATAATGTTGGTTCCCCTTACCCGTGAATCGATCGAGCAAATTGTCCCGATTATCGCCACCGGCCCCCAGTACGCTCACTATTGGGGTAAATGGTCTGATTTTCTGCGCCGTTTATTCATTTCTGTCATCGCTCTCACCGCAGCTTGGTTAATCGGGAATTTATTCGGCCCCGGTGGTTTAACGATTAAACTGATTTTCGACATTATCGCTGGTTTATATTGGCTCTGGGGTCCGGTTTATTGGGCCAGTGTTCGCAATAATACCTATCGTCGTCTTCCCTACGGAGGGTTTTGGCGCGGTCGCGTTTTCGATGCTTTTGTCACCGAGGAATTAATCGGGGAAGAAGAAAGGGTCAATAAACGCGGGGAATTAGAGATTATCGAAAATCGCCAACGCTGTATTAATCTAGAAATCGGTGATCAAACTGGCTTTTCGGCGATCGTTCGCGCTCCCCTCAAACGCATTCATAAATCGATCCGTCCCGGGATGGTGGCCGAAGCTTTGTTAATGTCTCGAGAACCCGATTTAGGGGATATCAATCAGCTTTCTGATGTCCATCTTCCCCAACTCGACCAGTGGATAGGGGAATATCCTGTGCTACGACGCGATATTTTCCAGCAAGTTAGCGGCGAATTAGGAGGGGGAAAAGAACCCCGGCCAAAACCTTCTCGTTATTCTAATAATAATGTCATCCGAAGACGCAAAACCCGTTAATTGTTCGGCGATCGCTGAAAAGACACCGGTTTCTCGGCCATCAATGAATAATACTAAATCCTGTTGAAAAGGTATAGGAGAGTGGGGTGTAGGGTGTGGGGTGTGGGGAAAAGGGAGAAACAATTCATAACTTGAGAGTTAATCACACTATTAAAAACGGATTTGGAATAATAATCAATTAAATGGTCTATTTACAGATTTTATGCCATTTAATCCTTATTTTTGCCGTTTTTGAACCATCAAAAATTAATTATGCAGGAGGTTTAATATAATGTTAATTGAGCTTAGAAGGAGATAAATCGATGACGGCATCCTATGAGCAAGACTTTGGACTTTGGGCCGAACAAATGGCCGATTTATTAGCCTCTGGTCGGTTTTCCGAGTTAGATATTGAGAATTTAGTCGAAGAGGTAAGGGATTTGTCGAAACGGGAGCGCGATCGCTTACTCGCTAGTCTAAGATTAATTTTGCATCATTTATTAAAGTGGGACTATCAACCTCAACGGCGATCCAGGGGTTGGCTGGGGACTATTCAACGAGAAAGAGCTAATATTAGGCTTTATTTGGACGATAGCCCCAGTTTAAGGCGATATTTAACCGATGAAAGCCTATTTAAACTCTATGCTGTTGCTTGTTCCGATGCCTTTAGAGAGACGGGATTAGAGTTTCCCCCCGTTTGTCCCTACGGTATTGAGGATATTTTAAATCGTTCTCTTCATCTGTCGGAATGATAGACGAAAAACGATTAAAGTTGGTAAGCTTAGATAGTATCCACAGGATCTTAAGTTTATCGCCATGATTGACTGGTTAATTGTCTGGGGGGTTACTCAAGCCGCAGGTTCGCTGGTTCGTTCAGTAATGCAAGAGTTGGCCATAGAGGGTGCAAAAGATTACGGAAAGGAATTTTTTAAAAATAGTCTAGGTAAAGTGTTACACTTACCCGAAAAAGATGTTCAAAAAGAAGCTTATGGAAAAGCAATGAAGGAGTTTTTAGAACTCTTTCAGCAACAGTTAGAAATGGCGAATCTGGAGGATGATCAAATTAAAAACTTTGAAAAACCTCTCAAGACTTTTATTAAAGATGACCAAGTTAAACCTATTTTAGGGGATGCTTTTGATATTGATTGTCAAGTTCTTGATACTTTTACGTTAGCTCAATCTTGGCAAAGACTTAATTTACCCCCGTTACCCGCTGAATTTAACTGGGAAAAACTCGGTAAATTTTATTTGAGAAAAACCAAAGAAATTATTGAAAATTCTGAAAAGCTAAGAGCCGTTTTTTTAGTTAAGTTACAGGATAAAGATAGCCAAAATATTCAAGAAATAGCAGGAGTTAAAACAGATTACAATTTAGATAACTATGGGGAAGGCTTAAAAAAGGAATATGGTCATCTTAAATTAGAATGTTTAGACACAACGACTTATGAGCAAATCAAACTCTGGCGAATGTTTGTACCGCAAAATGTGAGACGATGCAAACAGTTTATTCCTCAACTTTATGAATTACCTAAAGAAGTGCTGCAGGAACTTGTAGATAGGGGAGAAATTACTCAAGCGGAGTTAGAAGCAATAGAAGCAGAACTAGAACGAAAACGACGAGAATATGTCAATGAAAAATTAGATCCTGTTTTGAATATCGTCAATTCTTCTGAATACCGAAGAACCGTAATTTTAGGTGATCCAGGGGCGGGAAAATCGAGTTTATTGCAGTATTTAGCTTTAAATTGGGCTGAAAAAGAACTCAGTCAGCGTGTTTTGTTTCCCCTTCCTCTTTTGATAGAATTGCGTATTTATGCCAGAGATAAGGATGAAAAAAAATGTCAGAATATTCTAGAATTTTTCCATCAAGGTAATCTGATTTGTCATCTCAATCAACTTGCTTTAGACGATAAACTTGAAAAAGGTCAGGCTCTTGTGCTTTTTGATGGCTTAGATGAAGTTTTTAATCCTCAATTAAGAGAGGAAATTGTCACCGATATCAAACGTTTTAGTATTGAATATCCTCAAGTGCAGATTATTGTCACTTCTCGCTGGTTAGGATATAAAGCAGAAGAATTAAATCATGCTGGTTTTGAACATTTTATGATCCAAGATTTAGATCAAAATCAGATTGAAGATTTTATCCAACGTTGGCATGATTTAGCTTTTGAAAATCGAGATGATAAAACCCAAAAACAAGAACGTTTACAAAAGGCAATTAAGGAGTCAAAAGCGATTCGAGAATTAGCAGGAAATCCTTTATTATTAACGATGATGGCTATTCTGAATCGAACTCAAGAATTACCAAGAGACCGCTCAAAACTTTATGAAAAAGCGTCAGAAGTGTTATTACATCAATGGGATTTTGAAACCAAGGAAGGATTAATTGATCCTGAACTGAAAAAATATCTTTACAATATTGATCTACGAGATAAAAGGGACATTCTGCGTTTAGTCGCAAGTGCCATACAAGCAAGGGAAAAGGGGTTAGCTGCTAATTTAATCTATAAGGAAGAATTAGAAAATATTTTGACTCAATATCTTCAAGGAACAGGAATTAACAAACGAGATGCTAATGATCTGACTGATTTAATTATCAAACAACTCCGCTATCGTAATTTTATTCTTTGTTCTTTAGGTGGCAATGCTTTCGCTTTTGTTCATCGAACTTTTTTAGAATACTTTTGTGCTTGCGAGTTTTATGAAAAATTTAAAAACCGAGGATTACCAGACGGAATTCCTCTTGAGGATTTGAAAACCAAAGTATTTGGAGAACATTATTCAGACCCTGTTTGGAAAGAAGTTTTATGTTTACTGATGGGGATGCTAAGTTCAGAATTTATCAAAGAAATTGCTGAAGAATTAATTAATTCTCTCATTGATATGGAGGAAAAAGATCAGGAATTTGCTCATCTTTTTTTGGCAGCAGATTGTTATGGAGAATTGCGAAATCAGTCTATTTATGTTGAACTAAGTCAGCGATTGTTAAATCAACTAGAAAGGCTTTATGATAAAGATATAGATTATTATGAAAAATATGATCCCGAAAAATGGTGGCAACAACGAGGGAAAATCAGAGGCAAAAGTATTTCTTGTGTTGTAAAAAATTGGCAGGGTGATCCCAACGGATGGAATATGCTTCAAAAAATAGCTCAATCTGCAACCAGTTGGCCAGAACAAGCACCTATTATCGACGCATTGGTTCAAATTGCTCAACTATACCCAGTAGCATTATCTAAAATCCAAGAACTCGCTAATAAGGGTAAATCAAAAGCAATTGAAGCTTTAGTAACCCATTGGCGAGATAATCCGCAAACTTTACCCATTATTCAACAACAAGCTAATAAGGGTAAATCAGAAGCAATTGAAGCTTTAGTAACCCATTGGCGAGATAATCCGCAAACTTTACCCATTATTCAACAACAAGCTAATAAGGGTAAATGGGAAATTATTGGACTTGGGTCGGCATTAAGTAGAATAAAAATTGACTCGGAAATAGGAGCAATTATCAAAACCATATTAGCTAGAAAGGATCTAGATTCTGACATTAAAGAAAAGTTTCGAGAACTTCTTGGGCGTAATAATTTCAGAGAGTTGAGAAATCCTGATCAAGATAGTCAGCACGAAAGAGGTGGCGGCGGTCATTTTTCTACTTTAAGAACTAAAATAACTGATGCTGAAATTTTAGTAAAATCTTTACAGGATTTAGGAATAATAGTTAAACGTGAAGCAGATGTTCGTGGTTCTAGCAGTCAAAGAGTTAGAGTAGATATTGTTGCTGTGCTAGAGGGAGATTATGATCTAGGTTGGATTCGTAATACTGACGGAAGTTTTGACTTGATTATTGATTTATTGGGAGTTGCTAAAAAACATGATCAAACTGAATTGATTAATAGTATCAATGCAAAATATGCTGTTAATAAAACCCTTAAAGAAATTAAAGAGAGAGGTTTAAATTAGCGCGATCTCTAATCTGCTAATCTTGTAGGGTGAGTGTTTGCGGCTACTAATTCTGATCAAAAACCAAAATTAACAATCCGCACCCGACGCAGCAAATTTATTATTAAATTGGTGCATTATGCTTTCGCACTTTACACCCTAAGAGTGGTAAGAAGTTGAAGGGTGATCGTTCTTGTCGGTGGGGTGGAGTGCGCTCTCTGTCATCGAATAAGATATAATTGGGAAGGTAAAAATAGTTAAAGCATTATGAGTTACCAAAACATTATTACCATTGAACCTGGAAAACGAAGCGGAAAACCCTGCATTCGAGGAATGCGTATAACTGTGTACGATATTCTAGAATATTTAGCAGCAGGAATGACAGAAGCAGAAATTCTTGAGGATTTTTCAGAATTAACTTCCGAGGATATCAAAGCTTGTTTGGCTTTTGCTGCTGATCGAGAGAAAAAATTATTTATCACCTCTTTATGAAACTGTTATTAGATGAAAATTTGTCAGATCGGATTATTGATAAAATAATTGATTTATATTCTAATTCTCAGCACGTCAAGACTTTAGGACTGATCAATACTGATGATGCACTTATCTGGGAATTTGCCAAATTCAACGATTTTGTAATTGTCTCTAAAGATGCCGATTTTCATCAGCGCAGTCTATTATATGGTCATCCACCCAAATTTATCTATCTTCGTATTGGCAATAGTTCCACTGCAAAGATTATCGAAATTTTAAGAGGTTATTTTTTAATTATTGTTGAATTTTTTGATAGTGAAACAGAAAGTCTGTTGATATTAGGTTGAGTGCGATCGCTGATCTGGTAGGGTGTGTGTTTGCGGCTACCAATTCTGTTAAAAAACCAAAATCAATAATCCGCTCCCCACGCAGCAAATTTATTATTAAATTGGTGTGTTACGCTATCGCTAACACACCCTACTGGATTGTTTCAGTTAATTTGGTGTATTAGAAAAATGCTATAAATTCTATAATTTAAGACTTTAAGCCGAAATCTATTGCCCTATTTTAGCTGAAACAGTCCACTGCGTTTAATTTTCCAACCTATGCTTTTTAATGCTTTTAAAACTTGTTTGGCTTTCGTTGCTGACCATTGACTCATAGAGCAACAAATGATAAATTTAGGTGATTTTCTGGAAGTTCTCCCTGTTCAAGTTGATCGGCTAAGACACGCAAGGCAAGTGCTTGAACTTTAGCCATAGCTTCCTGTTGACTATTGCCATAGACTAAAACTCCCGGAAGTTCGACGATTTCAGCAATATATCGTCCATCTTCTTCTTGTTCTATGTCAATCTTATAATTCATTTGAGAATTACCTATGGGATGACCTGCTGTCTTGATTATATTAGATTTTATAGCCGCTCTTGTCGGTTGAATTGACCCAAGGAAACCCAACACACATTAGATAGGGTTTGCCGAAAAAGCTTTTCGTGGGGTTAGGAGTGAGTATTCAGTGATTCGGATGCGGGTTTTCAGTTCACTGTTCACAGCAAAATACTCCCCACTTCCCCACTTCCCCACTTCCCTATCCCTTTTAAACAGGATTTAGTATTAGCCTGTATTAGCATTTCTGATTCTATAGTTAAGTTTGGCTAATAACAGCTTATTTTTAGTTCCTTGTCAAGCCCCTATTATAATTTTTTATCTCTGACCCTTAGCCCGATTTAACATTTATCTTAAAAATCTGGTTTTTTGTAGCAAAGATAACAGTTTTATTAACCATTATCTGCATCTATAGAGGGAAATCGGGGAGGGCTGATAATCCCTGAAAGCCTTGTCAATACTAGCATTATTCCCTCTCAAAATTTCACTAATTCCCTAAGTTTTCCTAACCTTGATCCCCTCTAGGACACAAAAAATTAAAAACCTTTCATCTTAACTTGGTTTTTAGCGCCAGTCAACCCTTTATTTAAATTTTTGATTCTCTTGCCCGATAACGATATAAATTCTCGTAATGACCAACCGATTTTCCGTGATACGGTTGAACAGAAAGCAACCAAGTTAGCTCTGCAAGCACAAAGGAATGTTAGCAAGTTCCTTCAGCTTTGCATTGGGAACTTGCTAACGCACAATAAGAAAGTCTATGAATAAACAACTGATCAACAAACTACAAGCTGTAACTGCCCTTACCGTAGTGGGGACTACAGCCTCGATAATTTGTTCCCAGACAGCAGGACACAGCAACAGCCTGACGGATATTAGCCTAGATCGTCAAACTGTTATCGAGTCCACTTCTCAAACCATTCTGTCCGCTTTTTCTAGTAGTCGAACAAATGATTCAAGTATTAAGACATCACGTTCGGTTCAAGATAATGCTAACGAAATTCTAAAAACTTTGGAGTCCCTAGTGGACAAAGAAAATACCGTCCCTGCAAGCGTTACACCCCGGACCCAAGAGGCCATTCCTTCGACGATACAACCCCAATCACAACCCAATCAAGTCAAGCCGGCCCCAGCTAATGCCCCAGCTACCAATCCTGCCTCAGTGACACCAGCAGAGAAGCCGAAAACAAGCCAAGCGGTAAAAACCAGCAGTCGCCCCCGTAAAAAGGGAATGGCCTCTTGGTATGGTCCTGGTTTTCACGGTCGTCGCACCGCTAGTGGTGAGACTTTTAACTCTAGTAGTTTAACCGCCGCCCATCGCTATCTACCTTTCGGCACCAAGGTTAGGGTAACTAATCTGCGTAACGGGCGCTCGGTGGTGGTGCGAATTAACGATCGCGGTCCGTTTAGCGGTGGTCGCCTCATCGATCTCTCCAGAGGTGCGGCAGCGATTATCGGTGTCTTCCAATCGGGAGTTGCCCCAGTTGTCTTGGAAGTTTTAGGCAGATAATCAGTTATCAGTTATCAGTAAACAGTAAGCAGTGAAAAGACAGCACTGTTAATGCCATTTAATAGTCCTCACTTAATAAGCTGTACCGCGTTTAAACTGCGTCTTGGAAATTTTAGTACAAATGCTCGAACTTCTTCCTTATCCCTGACTTGAAAGAGGGTGTAGGGTGTGGGGTGTGGGGTGCAGGGAAGGAAACCTCTTTCATCTCTGGTGGTGAAAATTTTTTCATCGGGACTGACTAAAAACTCAAATCCGATCACTGATAACTGATAACTGGTAACTGATAACTGATAACTGGTAACTGGTAACTGGTAACTGATAACTGGTAACTGATAACTGGTAACTGGTAACTGGTAACTGGTAACTGGTAACTGCTATAGTGATCCTATTGGGATTTGACTGGGTTTATGTTAGAAATTAGCGATTTATCGGTTAATTATGGCGGAATAAAGGCATTACAGCAGGTTAGCTTAAGGGTAGAAACGGGGGAAATTGTCACCCTGATTGGAGCGAACGGAGCAGGAAAAACGACGACTCTAAAGACGATATCTCGGATTTTAACGGCAAAGACGGGGCGAATAATTTATCAGGGTCAAGATATTACCCATTTACCGCCCCATGAAATCGTTAAGCGGGGAATTGCCCATAGTCCGGAAGGGAGAAGAATCTTAGCGCGTCAAACAGTCTTGACAAATTTGCAGTTAGGTGCTTATACGAGAAGCGATCGCCTAGGAGTAAAAAGTGATATCGAAGAGCAGTGGCAACTGTTTCCCCGACTATCGGAGCGCCGAGAGCAGTTAGCGGGAACCCTAAGCGGTGGGGAACAGCAGATGCTGGCGATCGCCAGAGCTTTAATGAGTCGTCCCAAGTTATTGTTACTAGACGAACCCAGTTTAGGACTAGCGCCGCAGATAGTGCGAGAAATCTTCAGTATTATCCGTCAATTAAACGAATCGGGAGTAACTATCCTGTTAGTGGAACAAAACGCCAATTTAGCCCTAGAAACTGCCAATCGCGGCTATGTTTTGGAAGCGGGACGCTTGACTATCGCAGGAGAAGCCGGGGATTTACTCAAGGATGAGCGCGTCAAACAAGCTTATTTAGGTTAATCGATGATGATGCGCCAACTATCTATAAAAGTCTATGGTAAAGGCAGGCCAAAAAATATTCACAAAATTTTACAAAGTCGCATAAAATGAACACATAACGAAATAGGTATTTTTTCTTACTGCCATGCTAACGGCTAACTTCCCCTGGCTCACTGCCATCATTTTGCTCCCCTTGCTTTCCTCCTTCCTTATCCCTGTAATCCCCGACAAAGAAGGAAAAACTGTTCGTTGGTTCGCTCTTGGAGTCGGACTAGCAGACTTTGTTTTAATGTGCTACGTTTTTTTACAAAAATATGATTTAAGCAACCCCAACCTACAATTAGTGGAAAAAATCGATTGGGTTCCCCAAATCGGTTTAAGTTGGGCGGTGTCGGTGGATGGTATCTCGGCACCGTTAGTTTTATTAGCAGGATTGGTGACAACCCTTTCTATCTTGGCCGCGTGGCAAGTGGACCGCAAACCCCGTTTATTCTACTTCCTGATGCTGTTGCTCTACGCCGCTCAGATTGGTGTTTTCGTCGCCCAAGACTTATTATTATTCTTTTTAATGTGGGAAATCGAGTTAATTCCCGTTTATCTACTCGTTTCCATCTGGGGTGGTCAAAAACGTCGTTATGCCGCCACTAAATTCTTACTCTACACCGCCGCCGCTTCTATCTTCATCCTCGTTGCCGGTCTAGCCATGGCCCTTTACGGTGGTGGTGCGATGACCTTTGATATGGCGGAATTAGGATTTAAAGATTATCCCCTCGCTTTAGAATTAGTCCTTTACGCTGGTTTATTAATCGCTTTCGGGGTCAAACTCGCTATCTTCCCCCTCCATACTTGGCTCCCCGATGCTCACGGTGAAGCTTCTGCACCTGTATCGATGATTCTCGCTGGTGTTCTCCTCAAAATGGGTGGTTACGGTTTAATCCGTCTTAATATGGGGCTTCTACCCGATGCACACATCTACTTTGCCCCCATTCTAGCGATTCTCGGTGTCGTTAATATTATCTACGGTGCTTTCGCTTCCTTCGGTCAACAAAACATGAAACGCCGTCTCGCTTATTCCTCGGTTTCACACATGGGATTCGTCCTTTTAGGGATTGCTTCCTTTACCGATGTGGGTATTAGCGGTGCTATGTTACAAATGCTCTCCCACGGTTTAATTGCCGCCGTCTTATTCTTCCTTGCTGGTGTCACCTACGACCGCACCCATACCTTAGCTTTAAACGAGATGGGTGGGATTGCCGAAGCGATGCCGAAAGTCTTCGCTCTCTTTACTGCCGGCGCCATGGCTTCCCTAGCGTTACCTGGAATGAGCGGTTTTGCCAGCGAAATTACCGTATTCATCGGTGTCACTAGCAGTGACGTTTATAGCCAAACCTTCCGGGTTGTGACTGTCTTCCTCGCTTCCGTTGGTTTAATCCTCACCCCGATTTATCTACTCTCCATGCTTCGTCAAGTTTTCTACGGAGATGGTTCTTCCTGTGATATTACTAACATTCTCCCCAACAAAAGTAACGAACAGGCAGTTTGTTTTGGTACTAGCTGTGTCCTCCCTCATGAATCAGAATATAGTGACGCTAAACCCAGAGAAATCTTTATCGCTGTCTCTTTCCTCGCTTTGATTGTCGCTATCGGTTTCTATCCCCAACTGGCTACCCGTATCTACGATGTGAAAACGGTGGCAGTTAACTCGGAAGTGCGTCAAGCTTACACAGAAATCGCCGCCACTCGTCAAAATATCTACGCTGAAACTCAACCGGACGTAAGCGCAAAAGTTGCCAGTGTCTTCCATTGACACTCCCGTCGCTAAAAGCGAGGGATTCTTGGTTCATTGAGTTTCCTTAATCTGGCAGGACGTATCCAACCAAACCAGAGGGAATCTCTCCCCAAGCTTGAGTTCCGGTATGCCCTACCGTACTTAGTCCCTTTTTGAGAATATTGATAGCGGCGTTAATATCTCTATCTTCTACATAGCCACAATGGGGACAAACATGGGTTCTCGTAGATAGAGATTTAGGTACTTTTTGATCACAATTAGAACAGTTTTGACTGGTATTATTGGGGGCTACTGCTACCGTAGCCTTACCATATTTAAAACCAAAATATTCTAACCATTGCCGAAAAGTTGACCAAGCCACATCATTGATAGATTTAGCTAGTCTAGAGTTTTTTACCATGCCTTTAACATTTAAATCTTCGTAAGCAATAAAATCGTTAGATTTAATGACGCGCAATGCCTCTTTTGAGGCAAAGCCTTTACGTTGCCTACTTACTCTTAAATGCTTTC
>NZ_JADBRW010000235.1:0-6865 GCF_020247025.1 Microcystis sp. M109S1 | reverse complement strand
TAAATCCTTATCTGGCAAGAGATTTAATTGATTAGTTCGCTCTAGATCAAAAACAATTGACAAAAATCGCTAAATGCCTTTCTATATAAGGGTTCCATCCCTTATAACCCCCGTCCATTGCATAACACAAACCGAAGAGCCTAAATAATCAGTCTTTAATAACCGGATTTAGTATTATTTAACCTTTAATCAAGGCTATCACCGGGCAACCAATCTTCTATCACCTGCGCGATAGTATAGGGACAAAACTCTGGAAAAATGCTAAGGACTAAACCTGTTTGTCTGGCGGCTTCTTGACGCGCTCTGGTATATTCCTTGTCCAAAATTTGCGCGGGATAACTGCGTAAACTGGGACTATCCTCTAATTTACGACGAATTTGCGATCGCCCATCATTGATGGAATCCAGCCAACTATCGGAGCGCCTTTGGGGTTGATATTGCCACTTGAGGAGATGAATCAAAATTCGCTCCATTTGAGAACCGATCGCACTGCGTTCACTTTTCCCCAAATCCTCGATTTCCTCGATTAAATGCTCCCAGTCAATGGCATCCCAGCGTTGTTCCCGCAAAAGTTGAGCCGTATCCTGGGCCCAGAGAATTAAATCGCAATCGTAGGTGGTTGGCATAACCGGTTCCCCGTTTTTCAAGCTTTTCTGGTGGTATTGTGGGGCTAATTGTGTTAAGTTAACGATCCAGCGTTTTCTTAATGATAACTGATTACCGTTCGCTTACAGCCCCTTCCGCAGTTCTAGAGTTTCCCAAAACCAGAGACCTTGCGCCTCACCATTAACAAAAATATAGGTTTACAACATATATACTAATTTGTCAATAGGTAGTAATATTTAATCTACTTATACTTCGAGTTTTGACCTGAAAATGGGCGATCAATAGAGCAGCAATTATTGTAGTTGGGTTGACCCAAGGAAACCCAACAAAGAGTAACCTTTGGGGTGGTTGGGTTTCGCTTTTTCCAGCGAATTGAGCTATTTTCGCCCCAGTATTGTTTCCCTCAACCCAACCTACGATGCTTAGACTCACAGCTTCAATCAATGTGCATGGTGCGTTCCCCAAAATCGATCGCTTAAGCGGTAGAAGTTGCCCTAGGAAACGCACCCTACAAGATTGCGATCGCACTAGGACTACAAGAGCGGCATCGCACTTAGACTCACAACTTCAATCAATGTGCATGGTGCGTTCCCCAAAATCGATCGCTGGAGCAGTAGAAGTTGCATTAGGGAACGCACCCTACGGCTGGGGCGGGGAGAATCCCCCGCCGTCCACGTGCAAGCGGTTGTTAACCCCGCTCATTTTGGGACGCAAATTTTATTTTGGATGCCACAATTCCAGTAATTCGGATACCAATTTTTGAAGTTCAACGACTTCTTTTTCCAAGTTTTGCGATTGATAACCGTGAACTAACTGATTCCTAACAGTGAGTAGTTCTGTGGTTTTATCAAATTGCTCGATAGAAAGTTCACCTTGTGAGTATAGATGCCTTATTAGGGATGATGTTGGGAAACGCTCTATTGGGATTGAAGCTTGTTCTGCTTGTTTACGCATCGTGGCTTCAAATATTCCCCAAAACGCTAAGAATGCCCCTTCAATTTCGCCAAGAGAAAGGAGCTTTTCCGCTTTTTCTTTTCTGGTAAATATTTGTTCCCACGAAAGTAAAAGTTTTTCACTTTTTTGCTCTGATTCATTAAGAGAAATATCATCTCCCGTAACCAGCAAAAAGCGCCAACCGTTGTGCTGGGCGATAGTTTCAGCAAGTTCACGAAACTGATCTACTGATACACGGTTGGCGTTGCTCTTTATTTCGATAATATAGCCGTCATTTTCAGATTTCATTGCCAGAAGGTCAGGGCGATATGAACCTAAGTTAAAAGGCAGAGTTTGCCTTTGAGGTTCAATAAAAACCCTATAGCCTTCTTTCTCATACCTTTGAGCGACTCTTCTCATAAGGGCATCGTGAATTTCTTTTGGGCTATTCATATCAAATAATTCTCCAGTGGCTGAGCGTCGGTTATCCTGACATAAACGCATTCTGTACCTGATAATATGCCATCAACAAGTAACACGGGGTGCTTTGCTATATCAAACACACCTGTTAGTGGACGCCGGTGAGATTCTACATCGGATATTAATAAATCGTCATCATAAATTGCCCCAACAAGAGCGTCCTGAATGGGCTTGATAATATTATCAACATCTACAGGATCATCATCGCAAAGGTAAATCAAAGTTAAATGCAACTCGTTGCCGCTATGGGGAGCGCCTGACCAGTCTTTGCAGGCTTCAGCACAGACAAAATTTTTCCATGATTGGAGATTCTTTCGGTTTTTTGTCTGCAAAGAAACTGGGCGTTTAGGTATTAGGAACTCAAACCACATTGAAACTCCAACGTTATTTTAAATACAAAGAAGGGGCTAACTACATATTATAGGTCAACTTTTTGCATAACAATTTCCAGAGTAACGATATGGGTCAACTTTCTGTATGTCACCCGTCATACAACATATATACTAATTTGTCAATAGGTAGTAATATTTAATCTGCTTATACTTCGAGTTTTGACCTGAAAATGGGCAAGGGGATGACCACGAGCCTAGGGGATTATGCAAGGGTGAACAACTTATCGGCAGGTTTCCAGGCCGCTCCCCAATAACTGATCACTGAAAGACGGCTAAACTAAAAAGGCGTGCTAAAATCAGCATATCTAGGGTCGCTTGTGTAGGTGATGGATAGGCTATGTTTGAAAGATTTACGGAAAAAGCCATTAAAGTAATCATGCTCGCCCAAGAAGAAGCCCGCCGCCTTGGCCATAACTTCGTGGGAACAGAGCAGATTTTACTAGGACTAATTGGAGAGGGAACGGGAGTTGCCGCCAAAGTCCTCAAGTCCATGGGTGTCAATCTCAAAGATGCGCGCGTGGAGGTGGAGAAAATCATCGGTCGCGGTTCCGGATTCGTAGCCGTGGAAATTCCCTTCACCCCCAGAGCCAAACGAGTTTTAGAACTCTCCCTCGAAGAAGCCCGTCAACTGGGCCATAACTATATTGGCACAGAACACCTCCTTTTAGGACTAATTCGCGAAGGGGAAGGTGTGGCCGCTAGGGTTCTGGAAAATCTCGGCGTGGATCTCTCGAAAGTTCGCACCCAAGTGATCAGAATGTTAGGGGAAACCGCCGAAGTGGCCGCCGGTTCATCTTCCCAAGGTCGCACTAAAACCCCCACTCTTGATGAATTCGGTTCCAATCTAACCCAAATGGCCAGCGAGGGTAAACTCGATCCCGTGGTCGGCCGACAAAAGGAAATCGAGCGCGTTATCCAAATTCTTGGCCGTCGTACCAAAAATAACCCAGTCCTGATTGGGGAACCGGGGGTAGGTAAAACAGCGATCGCAGAAGGATTGGCCCAACGCATCGCTAATAAGGATATTCCCGACATTCTCGAAGAAAAACGGGTTGTCACCCTCGATATCGGCTTGCTAGTGGCGGGAACCAAATATCGCGGCGAATTTGAGGAACGCCTCAAAAAAATCATGGACGAAATTCGCCAAGCGGGTAACGTCGTCCTTGTTATCGATGAAGTTCATACTCTCATCGGTGCTGGGGCAGCCGAAGGGGCGATCGATGCGGCCAATATTCTCAAACCGGCTTTGGCCCGAGGAGAACTGCAATGTATCGGTGCGACGACCTTGGATGAGTACCGCAAACATATCGAACGGGATGCGGCTCTAGAAAGACGTTTTCAACCGGTTATGGTCGGTGAACCCTCCGTAGAAGAAACGATCGAAATTCTCTACGGTCTCCGGGAACGCTACGAACAGCACCACAAACTAAAAATCTTAGATGAGGCCCTGGAAGCGGCGGCGAAATTGTCCGATCGCTACATTAGCGATCGCTTCTTACCGGACAAGGCGATCGATTTAATCGATGAAGCTGGTTCGAGAGTGCGCTTGATTAATTCCCAATTGCCCCCAGCAGCCAAGGAATTAGATAAAGAACTGCGGCAAATTCTCAAACAAAAAGATGATGCGGTGCGCGGTCAAGACTTCGAGAAAGCCGGGGAATTGCGCGATCGGGAAATGGAAATCAAAACCCAGATCCGTAATCTCGCTTCCACCAAAAAAGGCGAAGATGGCAACGATGAACCCTTTGTTGACGCGGAGGAAATCGCTCACATCGTCGCTTCTTGGACTGGGGTTCCCGTCAATAAACTGACCGAAACCGAATCCGAGAAACTGCTGCACATGGAAGATACCCTGCATCAGCGTCTCATCGGTCAAGAGGACGCAGTTAAAGCGGTGTCTCGCGCCATTCGTCGCGCTCGCGTCGGTCTGAAAAATCCCAACCGTCCCATTGCTTCCTTTATCTTCTCCGGTCCAACGGGGGTGGGTAAAACCGAGTTAACTAAAGCTCTGGCCGCTTATTTCTTTGGTTCCGAAGATGCGATGATCCGTCTCGATATGTCGGAATACATGGAACGGCACACGGTTTCTAAGTTAATCGGTTCACCTCCGGGTTATGTTGGTTACAACGAAGGGGGACAATTAACGGAAGCGGTGCGTCGTCGTCCTTATACGGTGGTGCTATTCGACGAAATCGAAAAAGCTCACCCCGATGTCTTCAATATGCTTCTGCAAATCCTTGAAGATGGACGTTTGACCGATGCCAAAGGTCGCACGGTGGACTTTAAAAATACCCTGTTGATCATGACCTCGAACATCGGTTCTAAAGTCATCGAGAAGGGTGGCGGTGGTTTAGGTTTCGAGTTTGCCGATAATCAGGCCGAGGCCCAGTATAATCGCATTCGATCGCTGGTTAATGAGGAATTAAAACAATATTTCCGTCCTGAATTCCTTAACCGTCTCGATGAGATTATTGTCTTCCGTCAACTCAATAAGGAAGAAGTCAAGGAAATCGCCGAAATCCTGCTCAAGGATGTGTTTAAACGTCTGACAGAACAAAATATTACTTTGTCTGTTACTGATAAGTTTAAAGAACGCTTGATCGAGGAAGGTTATAATCCGGCCTACGGCGCTCGTCCCCTACGTCGTGCTATTATGCGTCTGTTGGAAGATGTTCTGGCTGAGGAAATTCTCTCCGGACGGGTTTCTGATGGGGATACGGCCATGGTCGATATCGATGAGGAAGGTAAGGTGAAAGTTATTTCGGGAGAAAGACGCGAGTTAATCGCTCCCGTGATGGAATAAATTCTAACTGGAATTAGTTAAATAAAAGGTGGGCTTTTTGCTCACCTTTTCTCGTAAAAATAGGAGAAAAAACTGTGATGAAAGTATGGGTTGTGGGTTGTGTATTGTTGTTTTTATTGGTAGAATTTTATCAGTGGGCGAAGGGTTTTATTTTGTCTTTACCTCTCTATATTTTTGCGGGAGTTTTATTATCGATCACTTCTAATTATTATCAAGATATGAGCAATTTATTTGCTAGAAATGAACAGGTTTATCAAACTGCCAGTTTAACTGATATTCCTCCTATTTTGACGGCAGAAAACGCAATTACCAGCCTAGAAGCGGCAGATCAGAAGATAGTAAAAAGCGGTGTCGCTGAATCAAGACATGAATACTAAATTGTGCCTCCTATCCACAAGTTACCTTAGTGCTAGGTTTTAAAAATTGCCGAGAGGACAATTGATACTTAAAATCAGCAACGCCCTATAAATTTTCAAACAGATCCTAAAAATAGATGATCATGAAAACAGTCACAAAAGTAGCTCTTATTGCCCTACTCTGGATAACAATAATCAATCCGGCCAACTTACCTCCAGATACCGATGTTAGGCTAAGAATGGCCCATGCTCTGTGGACAGGAACTGAGGAAGTTTCTTTACCCCCAAATTATCATCCTTCCTCTCGATTAGACCATGTTGGTGTTTTAGGAGTAGATGGAAAACGATATGAAGCTTATGATATGGGACAATCCTTATTAATGTTGCCCGCAGATTGGATTGGCACTCAACTCTCTAAAGTTTTTCCTAGTATTAAGCCTTATTTATTACGAGAATTTGCGGTTAGTTTTCTTGTAGTTATCCCTCTAAATGTATTAGTTGTTCTCTCTTGTTATTGGTTACTTAGACTATTTGATTTTCAGGAGAAAATTGCGGCATCTGCTAGCTTGATTTGGTTGCTAGGTACTACCGTTCTCCACTATGCACAAACTTTTCAACAAAATAATCCAGTGCTACTTTGTGTGATTTTAGGTTATGCTTGTGCTTTAGCTTATATTAAAACTAACAAAGTACCTTATGTTTTTTTGAGTGGATTGGCAAGTGGCAATTTCTTGGGAACCATCGCTACTGCCATTATCGGCGATTAGCACCTCTCCCGCAATTTGCTGTCGTTCCAGATAATCTCGTGCTTTGCCGATACAGGTGGCCAGGGTTTCCGCCTCGTTGAGACAGGGCATGACGATGGATAATTCTAGAGTAGGTATCTGCTCATTAGGGTCGGCAGCTGCCATGACCGGATTTTCCAGCATAACAATCGCGGTGGAGTCGTTTTGCCCAAGAGTATAACAGGTTATGTACAGCAGTGGTCTAAATTGTTAGCACGCAATCTGCTGATTCTTTTTCATCGAAAATTTTGGGTCTGAAACCCCGTCGTTCTACGACGGCTTTACCGTTAAATACTAGCGCATTTACCAAATATATGCTAGAATGTAAGACATGGAGAAAGCCTATTGGTTCCGATTTTACCCAACACCCGAACAAGAGTCGCTATTGCGGCGCACTTTGGGCTGTGTAAGATTAGTTTACAACAAAGCTCTCCACGAACGAACACAAGCATGGTACGAAAGACAAGAAAGAGTAGGATATGCTCAAACTTCTTCAATGCTAACCGATTG
>NZ_JADBRW010000234.1:0-33905 GCF_020247025.1 Microcystis sp. M109S1 | reverse complement strand
TATCCATTGTTTCGACTTTCTGATCAAGAGTTTTAATATCTCCTTTGATTTCTGTGACTTCCACCTTTAAATCATTAACATCTTTTTGGAGACTGTCAAATTTTTGATTAACATCTTTTTGGAGACTGTCAAATTTTTGATTAACATCTTTTTGGAGACTGTCGATTTTCTGATCCACATCTCTTTGGAGACTGTCAAATTTTTGATCCATATCTCTTTGGAGATTGTCAAATTTTTGATCCATATCTCTTTGGAGAGAGTCAATTTTCTGATTAACATCTCTTTGGAGATTGTCGATTTTACTCTCGATCCTTGTCAGGACAGATTCGAGAGAATAGGTAACGGTTTCGCTAGTTTGTGTCATCATTAAAACCCTCTGGTCGATATAGCCAAATATAATTAGGTTATGCTGAAACAGTTTTTCGTGGGGGTGGGGTGTCGGGTGTGGGGTTTTAGCCATTTTCAGGTGGTCAATTACCCAATGTTCAGGGAAAAAGTACCTGAATTTTCCCCCCTGATCACTCCAATGGCTGGCACTTTTTGATTTCAAAAAAGCCTAAAGATATTATCCAACAAAGTTTTTAGATTTATTCAGCCAGCCCTAATTATTCCCCTATTGCCTATTGCTAGGAGCCAAGGACGATTTTGCTACCGGAAAATTTTCAATTGTGGCCAGAGATCGATCGTGGTAATTTAAGAAAGCGATCGGGGAACTCTAACAGGGAAGATCCCGACCCTAGCCTGGGAGTGTCTGTTTAACTGTCTGTCCTATGTACAAGTCTATTACTGTTTTAACGCTGCTGACGGGAATTATTGCCGTTGATGTGGTTTTTGCTCAATCCACTGTTAATCTTCCCATCACAGTTAAACGGGGAGAATCCTACGAAGGATTATTGACTAGAGCATCGCAATTAGCAGAGAAAACTATCATCAGTCGTTTTAATCAACAACAGGGTCTTAATAAAATTGATTTATTAATAACCGCCGAAAAATCAGGTGCGATCGCACCTCTCCTCTCGGTGAAGGTATCCCGTCAAGATTGGTTTGGCAACCCTAATATTCAACGCTGGGGGAATGTTTTTCCCTTTGGCAAAGATCTCCTCGGTTTTAGCTCTCCCGCACCCGTCGTCACCCCGAAAAGTCCCCCCGCTGCCGTTAATCCCACGCCATCTCCAGCACCATCTCCCAGTGCTACCACTCCTCCCCCTGCTTTACCCTTCGAGGATGAGCCGAATAATGCTCCCCCAATCCCCATTCCTAACCAAAGATTAACCATCCAGCTAATCGTTAATCGATAGGAAAAGGAGAGGCTTTCGGCAGATATATTGACTTTTAAGTGGCAAAACGGGGCTGAAACCAGTCTAGGGGGAAAATATCATCTTCTTGGGCGGTTTCTGTCCAACCGGTGACGCTCTCAAAACAAGTCCCCGTCAAGTTAGCACCCCTCAAGTCCGCTCCCTGTAGATTTACCTCTTGTAAACGCGCTCCCGCTAGATTAGCAGCCGCTAAATTAGCCCCGCGTAAATCACTACCCGTCAGACGTGCCTCGCTAAAATTAGCCCTTTCTAAATTAGCCCCCTGAAAGTCCACCTCTTTAAGAAAAGAGCCGCTAAAATTGGCTTCCCTTGCGGAAATCTGACGACATTTAGTGCCACTTAACCGCGCTTCCTGCAAATTAGCCCAATTGAGATTGACTTTATCTAGGGTTGCCTCCAAGAGATTAACTAAGTATAAATTCGCCCCGCATAAATTCGCCCCGCATAAATTCGCCCCCCGGAGATTAGCATGGGAAAGATCCGCCCCACTTAATCGCGAGTTACGCAGGTTTGCCTGTACCATAAAGGCCCCGGTGAGATTAGCTTTGGTTAAGTCCGCTTCCACTAATTGCGCTTGACTTAATTTGGCATAGGTTAAATTCGCCCAATTCAAACTCGCTCCCCGCAGATTTGATTTAGTCAGAAAAGAGCGGCTCAAATTAGTTCCGCGCAAATTGGCCGCAGCAAAATTGACAGCGATTAGAGTCACTTGTTGTAGATCTAGACTCATCAAGTCAATGCCTAAAAAATCCCGCTCTCCTTGTTCGTAGAGTCTTAGTAACTGATTAACTTTCATCTCCCTTCTTCTACTTCTAAGATGGTGGTTAAGAAGTAATCAACAAAAGCACCTAAAAACTTTGTCCGATAACTAACTCAGCTTTTAGATGAGAAATTTACGAGGCTCTCTTTTGAGTTTATGTAAAGTTTTTTATCGATTTTTTAAGAGAAGATAACCCGAACAGCAAGTTAATTTTAATCATAGTTAAGTAGCTTGGCTAAAAAAGTTTGACTGGTTTTTCCAATTCTACCCCAGTCCATCGGGTAATTAGTATCTGAAACTACTCTTGTTAAAAAACTTATCTATTGTTTAAACTCGATTATATTTAGGGCTTGCTGAAAAAGTTTGTTGGTGGGGTTAGGAGTCAGGAGTCAGTAGCCGGTCGTCAGTAGCCGGTCGTCAGTAGCCGGTCGTTTCAGGCTTTGTTGCCCTCTTTTTTGTACCAGTTTATGTACTACAAGAAGGATAATGCCAGGTTTTTGAAGGTCTTAATCCTATTTTCGCAGCACTAACATCGGATTTTAACAGGTCAAAAGCCTTATTTTAAAAGGGTTTTACCATTATTCAGCCAGCCCTATTTAACCCAGCCAATTCTCCCTATTTTCTCGGATCAGGGCGGTAGAGCCGAGAGGACTTTCAGGGTATTTTTACCCAAATCATCCTAAATCCGGTTATTAAAGACTGATTATTCATTGCCCCTTTTGCCTATTGCCTATTGCTTTTTGCCTGTCCTGATATGTAGCCTATACTCAACGGATTTAGTATCAATAGAGACGTTGTCTAGCAACGTCTCTACAAAAGTGGCATTTAATCAAGCTACTCAGAAACAGACAGAGGGGAAACCTTTTGGGCTTGAGCGAGATAGTACCATCCCGACGGGACAAATACCAGTGCGCTTAGGGTGGTTCCCATCACCCCGATGGAAATACAGAGAGCGAGGGGTTCCCAAAAAGCGCCGCCGTAGAGAAATAATGGCACAAATCCCGTCACCGTGGTTAAGGTAGTGGTGAGAATGTGACAGGTGGAAGCAATGACCACTTCCCGGATTGCCTTTCGTTGGCGTTGAAGATGGGGGGGTAAAGCTTGTAAAGCCGCTACCACGACAATAGAATCATTAACGGAAACCCCAACTAAGCCGATAGTGCCTAAAATCGACATGAATCCTAGGGGATATTCAAATAACCAGAGGGAAAATAAGGCTAGTCCAATCGAACTAATACCGACGACAGTAACTAGAGCAGCAAGACGGAAGGAGTTAAAAGAAAGAACAAGGGTTGATAGCATTAGAATCGTCAAGACTCCCACACTAGCAATTAGATTAGCCACAGCCGTATCTCTTTCTTCTTCCTCTCCGCCAAATTCGAGCCGATACCCTGGCGGAAGGGAAAATTTGCCCGATTCTAAGTTTTGGCGAAATTCGTCTAAAACCGTTGCAGCGATCGCATCAGCTTGAACATAGGCCTTCACCGTATTAATTCGCTTGCCATTTCGTCGAGGAATCGTGGCTAATTCGGGGAGAAAATCAAATTCTGCCACAGAGGAAAGGGAAATATTCGCCCGTTCAGCAGTGGCGGAATTACCGAGAATATTTAAAGAGGCAATTTGTGGCAGTTGCTCGCGATCGCGATTACCGACTCGGACTCGTACGGGTAATTCTTCCGTTGCTTCTAAAATCGAGCCACCCACAGAACCTTCTAAAAGGTTATCCAATTGACTTGCGATCGCCGCATTATCCAAACCAATCAGTCGAGCTTTTTCTTCATTAATTTTTAAGGCTAATTTAGCTTGAATTTCACTTAAATCAGCAACAGAATAGGTTATTTCGGGTATTTTTGCCAGTTCTTCCCGTAAGGACTCGCCAATTTTCCTTAACATCTCCAATTCTGAGCCATAAACCCTAATTTCGATCGGAGCGCCCACCGGTGGACCCTGTTCTAGGGGGCTGACTAATACCCTAGCCATCGGTAGAGCTTGACTTAATTGTTTTTGTAAGGTTTCGATCAATTGGGGATTATCAGAAACTTGCCGAAGTTGAATCAATGCTTGGGCAAAATTAGGAGAGTCTTTGACGCCATCGGAGAGATTATAGTAGAAGGGGGGAGCATTACGCCCTAAAAACCAGTGAACTTCTGCAATTTCTCGATGATCTAGCAGTATTTTTTCAGCTTGAGCCACTTTTACCTGAGTTACTTCTAGGGTTGTGGTGGGGGCCAGTTCGATTTCTAGGGTTAACTGATCTCGTTCTGCCGGCGGAAAGAATTCTTCCGGGAGAGTGCCGGCGACAACAAAGCCAGCAATTGGAATAATCAAGCCAATAACCAGACCTAATACGGGAAAATAGAGAATTAACTTCAAAATTTGGCGATACAACCCCGTTAGGAGCGGTAAATTAATTCCCGTATCCCACCAATGGGTTTTTGTCTGGTGCGAGCGATGAGTCAGTTGATATAAACGTAAACTGAGGACAGGAATAATCGTTAGGGACAAAATTAGAGAACTAACCAAGGCTAAGATCACTGTTTGGGCGATAGTACGCACGAATTCGCCAGTGCCTCCTTGCAAAAGAGCGATCGGCATAAAAGACAAAATCGTGGTTAGGGTAGAAGCTAAGAGGGGAATCCCTAACTGTTTAACGGTTTCAGCAACAATATGTTCGTGAGCTATTCCGGTCCGTAGTCCTTTTTGCAGTTCATCGACAATCACAATAGCGTTATCGATCAAAAGTCCCAAAGCAATAACAATTCCTGTCACCGACATTTGATGTAGGGGAATTTGCCAGAGATTCATACCAGCAAAGACCATCAGGATCGATAAGGGCAAGGATAGACTTACTACCAAGGCGGACTGCCATCCCATCATCACAAAAGCTGTCCCCATGACACAGAGTAGCCCTAGGATCATGTTGCTGAATAATCCATCGATTCGGTTAGCCACATAACGATTTTGGGCAAAAATTATCTTGAGGCTAACACCTTGGGGGAGAGAGGGTCGAAACAGGTCTAACTTGGCCTGGGCTGCCGTTGTCCATTCATCTATGCGTTGCCCCGATTCCATCATAGCGGCCACCACAATAGCCGGTTTACCGTTAATAATAGTTAGTTCTGGCGGCGGTTCTTGAATTCCCCTGGTAACTAGGGCGATATCTCCTAAACGGGTAAATTGTCCCTCATTACTGTAACGAATCGGAATTGCTCGAATCCGAGAGAGTGATTCTAAACTGGTATCGACTTCCAATAATAAATTATTGCGATTACTGCGAAGTTGTCCGGCGGCGACCTTGGCATCACTGGTTTGAATTTGTTGGGCAACTTCGACGGCAGTTAGGCCTAGGGAGGATAATTTCACCGGATCAATTTCGACTAAAATTTCCTCGGCCGGAACCCCGACTAACTCGACCCTTTCGGTTCCCCAAAGGGCTTCTAATTCATCGAACAGTTCTTGGCCAAGTCGGCGTAAAATAGCGTAATTAGGAGCGGTATCTAGCTCCCAAAGGATGGCAGTCAATAAACTAAAGGCTTGACTATATCCTTCTTCGTATAAGGGTCTTTCGGCTTCTGGGGGTAGTTGCGGGATGACATCGGTAATCCGATCGCGAATGCGTGACCAGACGGGATCCACATCAGTCACTTCATCTTTAAGTTCAATATTGACCGTGGAACTCCCTAATTCTGAGGAGGACTCAATCAGGCTAATTTCTTTGATGCTAGAGAGAGATTGTTCAATTTTTTCGGTCACTAGGGATTCGACCCGATAAGGACTGGCGCCGGGTAAATTGGTGGTAATGGTGGCACCTCGATTAATTGTTTCGGGATCTTCCATGCGCGGCAAAATTTGAAAGGAAGACAATCCCCAGACAATAATCAGAATTAAGGTCAGAATTAGTAATCTAGGTTTACGTTCAAATAAGTTATTCATTGGAGATTATTAGGGATAATAAAGCTGATTAATGACCACTGACTACCAAATTTCCACCATTTGCCCGGGTACGATGCGATGAACCCCTTCGACGATCACTCGATCACCGGAGGTTAAAGTCCCGCGCACCAACAAGCGATCGCCTTGAATCGCTAGAACTTCTAAATCTTGGCGTTTGACGGTAAATTGTCGAGGATTATCGGGATTAGCTGCTCCTAGAACATAGGAAGACCATAATCCTCTCGTGCCTTGTACTAAAGCTTCTGTGGGCAACCAATAGCCCGATTGTGGAACTGATTGAGATAATTCTAGGCTGACCACTTGCCCCGGAATCAGGCCTTGAGTCTGATTTAAACTTAAAATAACCGTGGCGGTACGGGTAGTCGGATCAACTTGGGGTAGGGTTGAAGTGACTTGTCCTGTTACTATTTTGTCACCAATTTTTAAACGATGTTTACTCCCAATTGGTAATTTTTCGGACTGGTCAACGGGAACCCCTATACGCGCTTCCAGTTGATTACTTTCGACCAAACGAACGATCGGATTACTTGCAGAAACAACAGTGCCAATATTGACGTGAAGGAGGGCAATAGTGCCATCGTAGGGGGCTTGAAGTTGGCTTTTCTCAATCTCTAATTTAATATTCTTCAGTTGGGCATCAAATTGGTCAATAACGGCTTTTTGCAGAGAAATCAATTCGGGACGAGTACCGGCCTTGAGTTCATCTAATTGACTTTGGGCTTCATCAATTCTCGCTTGTTGTGCATTAACATCTGTTTGCACTTCTTCGAGTTGTTCTCTAGTAATTGCCCCTTCTTGATACAATCCTAGCCGTCTTTGGTATTTAGATTGGGCTAAAGCTAATTGTTCCCTGAGATCTCGGACTTTTGCTTGGGCTGCAGCGATACTTTCTTTCCTGGAACCAGCTTGTAATTCTTGCAGTTTAGCCGTCGCTTGCGATCGCTGGGCGATGAGTTCTTGTTTTTGTGCTTCTAAATTGCGTGTATCTAGAGTAGCAATTAAAGTACCTCGGCGTACCTCTTGACCCTCTTGAACCAATAAACTAATTAATTGTCCCGAACGCTCAAATCCTAGTTCACTTGTCCGTTTAGCCACAATATTACCCGTATAACGGCGCGGTTCTTGGTGATGGGTGACAGGAGTTAAAGTTAAGGTTCGCACCGGTAAGGCTGCCGTCTTGCTCTTATCGATTGCTAACGAAGCGGTTTCTTTTGAGGTGGTGGATTCAGAGGTGTTTTCTAAGAGGACATTACGCAGGGTAGGATAGGCAAAAACCGAGGTGGCCGCTAGGATCCCAGTAATAATTAATCGCCAAGGCAATCGCAGTTTTTTGATAGCAGTTTCTTGCTGTTTGGTGATGGGATTGGGGGAAGTCATAATCCAGTTCCAAATGAGTAGGGTTTAGTCAAGAGTAATAACAGATTAGCGAGGAAAGAACTATTTTTTTATGGCATAAGACCGGAGGACAAAAGCCGCTGCTAGGGATAATATACCGGCGGACAAAAAGGCAATTTGTACCCCCCAGGGGTTATCAGGAGTTTTCCCGAAAGAAAGGATTAATCCTGTTAGAAAAGACCCCGCACCTTGGCTAAATTGAATTAGTAGCCCCCTAGTTCCAAAAAATATTGCTTCTCGGCCCATTCCTTGTTGCTCCGCATCTTGATCGATAATGTCCGATAACATGGCATTCGGCAGACTAAAAAAGCTGGCTAGGGCTAAATTAGCGATGATCGAAAGGATTAACCAAGGAATTAAAGAATCTTGCCACCAAAAGCGACCACAGGCCATGGCAATCATACCAAGGCCAACCCAGATTAAAGAACCTTGAAAAACCAGTTTTTTGCCATATTTTTGCGCTAAGGGTAAAACTAGGGTAAATCCAGCCAAGGCACTACCGACGATAATAGTATTAATCACGGCGGCAAAACTTACCTCTCGTTTGAGGAGAGCAATTACTAAAAAAGTCGGAATCACCGAGATAATACTAATCACCATCCACGCCAAAATCATGGTGATCATATAGATACAAAAAGTCCGATTAGTAAAAGCCGCCGTTAATGTGGTTTTAAAGTTAGGATATTTGCCCTTAGAAGGAGTATATTCTTCTTTTTCTAGCAAGGGCATGGCTAGAGTAATTACCCCAATAAGACTAATAGCAATCCCCATGCCCTGAAAGCCATAGCTATCAGTTAACCAAGGGGCAATAATCCCACCAATGGTGGCACCAACTAAACCAAAAATTCCGATTTGAGTTGATAATTTAACCCTTCCTTCTGGGCTTTTAGCGAGAGTGGGCAACCAGGCTAAATAGGGAACATGATAGGATGCCATACCCACATAAAACACCCAAAGCATGGTGACTAAATAAATGAAGTAAGTGGTTTGATTTAAGTTATTAGGGGGATTAAACAACAGGATAAAACCACCAATTAAAGGGACTAAACTGGCCAGTATAAATGGTCTTCTTTTGCCCCAAGGACTCCAAAAGCGATCGGAAAAATAACCGATCACTGGCTGCACAAAAGCCCCAGCAATACGGCTAATCATTATCGCTATCCCCACTAAAGCAGAGGGCAATAAAATGGATAAGTTATAGTCATTGGGAATGCCAGGGTCGTAGCGATAGATTAGCATGGTTAGAAGGGCATTATTAACGATAAAGTTACCAAACCAACCAGTGATATACGGAAGATAATCTATTCGGAGATGTTGCCATTTCCTAGAAGTGCTAGAAGTCATTAGAATTGGGGGAGAGATGGGCAGTTAGCAGTAGATTGTTAGACTTATTTAAAGAAATTCGTAGCGACCGGGTGAGAGAATGTGATTGGGATCCAAGCTGTCTTTAATTTTCTGGATTAAGCAACTATAATCGTCTTTGGCTAGGGGTAAACTATTCATAGAGTGGGTACTAAGACGGTAGGGATAATAGCCTTTATTGATCAATTCTGCCAACATTTCATCGTGACAATTTAAGGCTTTTTGGTCTTCTCCTTCTAGCAATCGATCATAAAAAATGGCAGCATTGATGTTGATATTGCGCTCGGTAATACAGTTAATGCCGATATTAGGTTCATAACCATATTTTTTAGCGATGCTGCTGATAATATTGAGAGCATTTCTGAGATGATTTCCCAGAAAAGGAACAGCGGGAACACACCAAATCATGCCACAGGCATCCAGATCTAAATTCAACTTATCGGTGGGAGGCGTTTTTTTGCGCCAATAGGCCATTTTCAGCACTTTTTCGGTAATCATTCCTCGTTGGGGATTTTTGTGATAAATTAAATCCACCTTGTCCTTAATTTCCACACCGGTAAATACTTTAAAAATGGGACTCATTTTGCTGGCCATTTTGAACTTATTTTCATCAAAAAACATAAGTTTATTGACAATTCCTTTCAAGGCTTTTTCAATTAGTTTTCTTTCGACTTTTCCCTGTTCTGGTGAAGCCGAATATAAAGCTCCTTCTCCTATCCAAACACCGCCACCCCATTGATGACTTAATTGTTCTAATAAATCGGGGGGTAAAGGAGTTTTTTCTTGGCATTCCTGCCAGGGATATTGTTGTTGAATAGACAACATTCGGTAGTTATTATTAATGTGGAAGGTCGTTTTAATTACCCCTGCCATTTTCAGTTGACGTAGTTTGTCGATCAATAACTCTAATTTATTTTCTTGATCGATGCTATAGAAAAAAGCCTGAAAATATTCAGGATAGGGCGTTAACCAAAAAGTCATTTTGGTGACGATTCCTAGGTTAGATTGGGTAAAAATTCCATCAAAATAGGGACCGACTCCCCAACGATTGACCGCCCCTATTTGGGAATTTTCAAAGCGATTAAATCCCGTATGAACACATTCACCGGTGGGCAAAACTACTTCCATTCCACAGACATGATTAAAGCGATCGCCCAAAGGTCCTTTGGCTTCACCTCGTTCGAGAATATTGCCAATAATACTAGAATCAGGAGTCGAACCGGTGACACTCATTAATAATTTATTGCCATTTTTTTGCAAAAAATCGTAGAGTTGTCGCTGAGTAACACCCGCTTCAATAGTTACATAAGCTAGGGTTTCATTGTAATCCAAAATCTGATTTAATCGACTCAAATCCATTAAAACCGAACCGGTGCGGCTAGGAACTCGCGAACCATAACCCCAATTTTTACCTGTACTAATAGGATAGACAGGGGTTTGATAGCGATTAGCAATTTTTAGAGATTCTTGGACTTCTTGACGATTACCTGGGCGAATAATTGCCGGGATTTTAGCATGGGTTTCGTAGGTAGCGGTCTCGGCTTCTAGGCGTTTTTTGTTATCGGTGCTGACATATTCGGAGCCTAATAAAGTTTCCCATTCTTGTAGAGCGTCAGTTAAATTGTCGCTAATAATATTTTCGGAAACAATTAGAGAGTCCATAGTATTTTTTTTCTCCTTGAAATTCAGGTATGAGGGGTAATTAAAGGGCCGTAGGGAACCGGCCCTGCTATCGGTGGCAATTAACTTTTAAGCGGTTGCTGTTTGCGAGAGAAAATTGCGTTAAAACTAGGAATAAAACGGGGAGTATTGGCGAAAACTGCTTGATAATTGGTGTCTTGACTCAAAGCTTCTTCTTCAGCCGGAATGCGTTGGATTAATAACCAAGCATTCAGGAGACTAAAGACTATAGATGTCAGATAAGCGGTATGAAACAGGGGAACCACCGCTAATTCCGTGATCATGGCGCACCAGTTAGGATGACGGATATATTGATAAATGCCATTGTCGATCACGGGTGTCTGGGGAACCGTGACCACCTTATGAATCCAGCGATCGCCTAAAGCTTCAATGGAGGCATAGCGGAGCTTTTGAGCTAAAAAGGTAGTAATTAGGGAAAATAAAGCCAATGCTGGTATAAAAGGTCTATTGAGGAGATAAACTTCCCCGATCATGCAAAGCATCCAGCTAGATTGGAAAATCTTGACGAATCCCACATAATTAGAACTATGCAGTTTGCCTCCCTCCGCTAAGACTTTGGCCATATTCTGTTTACTCAGACGAGTAACGCGCACTCGTTGGACAATAATGTAACTAATCAAGGCAATGAAAATTATTTGGCTTAACATCTTCAAATATCCTCAAAATTGAACTAAAATAGCTTCTTGAGCAAATCCAGGCCCCATGGAAATGATTAATCCGTAGGAATCCTTGGGGGGATGGGGACGGGAGAGGGTTTCATCGAGAATGCAGAGGATAGTAGCAGAAGCAATATTGCCAATTTTCGCCAAAATATCCCAACTCACCTGTAAAGTATCTGGTTCTAACTGGAATTCTTCAACTATTGCATCGAGAATCTTTGGCCCCCCCGGATGCACCATCCAACAGACAATTTCGTCGAGGGAAACTCCTGTTTTTTCTAGTAAAGATGCCACTGCTTTTCTCACCCCACCCTTGACGTAATCAGAGACTTCTGGGCGAATAATTTGGCGAAAACCGTAGTCTGTTAAAGGTAATGCCATTAAATGCTCTGTGTGGGGCATTAACAGCGATTGAGTGCCGATAATCTTCAGTTTTGCTTTACCTTGCTTGACTAAGGGATGTTCATCTCCCGCTAAGAGAACCGTGCCGACTCCATCGCCAAATAAAGCCGCTACCACAAGGGTCATAATGATATTGCTATATTGAGACGGATCTTCGGGTAATTGTCCCAATAATCCCGTTAAATCGCCATGAATTGACCCTTGCCAAAGGCCAGAGGAGGGATCGGTGGTAAACAAAATCGCTGCTTCGGTGGGATGTCCTTGCAGATAATCGTTTACTCTGGCTAATCCTTGGGCGCCTCCCAAACAGCCGACACCCGATAACGCTTGCCGCTTGATATCGAGGGAAAAATGTAGACGATTGAGGAGTAAACTTTCTAGGGAAGGAACGGAAGGAAGAACAGTAACGGAGGTAACTAGGGAGATTTCTTTGGGAGAAAGAGCTGCTTTTTTGAGCAAATTAGTTACTGTCGATGTTACTAAATCCATAGTTAGATCGACCATTTGACGAACGGTTTGGGCGAGTCCGGGAGGATTATCGGCATCGAATTCATCTAGGGGAATGGTGAAGTATCGCCCTTGAATTTTGACATTACTGAAAAAACGATGAATTTGTTCTAAATCAAAAAAGGTTTGTTCCTGGAAGTCGAGATGATTTCTGAGGCAATAATCTTGAAGAAGATTAGCACAATGATTTCTGATATTGACTTCTAGAACCTCTTGGGGATAGTAATGTTCTGGAAAACCGGTAGCTGTCTCAATAATGTAGGGCATTGGAGTTAAGATAGAGGGATTTCAGGGGGTGAATTATGGTGGGAGATTTAAGCCAGTAATCGGCGAGCTAATCCTTGGGCTTGGCGTATATAACCCAATTTGTCAATCACTAAGGAGTGAGTACCGCTATGGTGTTTATTGTCGGCGCTTAAATTGGCACTAATTTGACGTTTTAGCTTTTCAAATTTATAGACAAACCGGGATTTTTTATCCTGAGCTTGTAGATAAGCGGCCACTAAATTACTTTGTTCTTCAAATACTCGCCAGTGGGTGCCAGTGGGATGAACCATTCCGATGACAAACAGGTTATTTTCCTCTGGGTGAAAAACATTCATATAGAGGTTAGGCTGGGTGGTTCCTTCTTGCCAATTTAAATCCGATTTGTCAATAAAAGAAAATTCAATTTTGTAACCAGTGGCGTAGATAATCAGATCAATTTCTTCTGTACTGCCATCGGCAAAAATAACATTCTTTCCGTCTAATTCTTGGATATTAGGCTTATGGTTGACATCTCCATGCACATAATAACGATAGATTTGTTGGTCACTGTTGGGAATAATTAGACCGTTACTTTTACAATCTGTAGGAATATTGAGTTTTTTGAGATTAACTCCTTGTAAAAATAGAGCTATTGGTGATAATAAAGCCATCATTTTCATGTGTTCTTGGGCTGGAATTAGATTCATGATTGGCGTGTTAATCATCACCCATTCTGGGGGCAAACCGAACAAAAATTTCGGCATACAGAGAAAGCCACGACGGGTACTATGGAAAGTTTTACTGCCATTGATAGCCGCTTCGACGACTAAATCCATGGCTGATTGTCCCGCTCCAACTACTAGGACTTTTTTAGCATTTAGTTGAGCGGGATTATCATAATCTTTTGAATGGATAATTTCCCCGTCAAAATGCCCAGAAAATTGAGGAATATTCGGTTTACTATGATAACCACTAGCGATTAAAACCCCTCGGTATCGTCTGGTTTCTTGGTTGCTAAGGGTGACATCCCAAAAGTTACCCACCTTTTTTACTTTCTCCACGCTGAGATTAAATTCTATGAAATCATAGAGATTGAAATGAGCGGCATAATTGCGAAGATATTCATAGACTAACCGATGATTGGGATAATCTGGGTAATCTTTTGGCATGGGAAAATCGGAAAAAGGTTGTGTGGTTTTATGACCAATCAGATGTGTATTTTTATACATTGGACTATCGGGACGATCATAAATCCAAATACCCCCAACATCCTGGGCAGATTCGATAACATTAAAGGGAATTTTGGCTTTGCTTAAGGCTCTAGCCGCCGCTAATCCTGCGGCACCAGCCCCAATAATACAGTATTGCTCTTTGTAATCTAAAGTCATGATTTTTCTCCCTTGAATAATTGGTTGATTAGGCAGTCATTTGTTCAGGAAACTCTCGTAAACTTTGGCAAATTATTTTCATAATTTTCTCCGTATGTTGGTTGATAAAGAAATGTCCTCCCGGTAAGGTATGCAGGACAAAATCTTGATTGGTTTGCAGTTGCCATTGTTGTAATTGATCGGCAGAAACCTTGGCATCGTTGTGGCCTCCAAAAACGGTAATAGGACAATTTAAGGGTTGACCTTGTTGATAAGAATAGGTCTCTAGGAGTTTGAAATCTGCTCGTAAAATTGGCAAAAAAGCCGCCATTAAATCGGGATTTTTGAGGAGAGTTTCCGGAGTTCCTTGAAAATGACCTAAAGCTGCTAAAAATTGCTCATCTCCCAGACGATGAATGGGTAAATCGGGATTGACAATTTGAGGCGCTCGAAATCCAGACATAAATAAATGTTGGGGCAGATTTTGCCGAGTTTTCGCTAATTCTCTGGTTAATTCAAAACTGATTAAAGAACCCATGCTATGACCAAAAAAAGCATAAGGTTGGTCTAAATAGGGAGTCAGAATCGGAATGAGACGATTAATCAGGGATTTTAGCGATGTAATCGCAGTTTCCTGAAGGCGCGTTTCGCGTCCGGGTAGTTGAATCGCCCAAAATTCCACTTGCGTGGGGCAGTAATTCAGCCAATTTTGGAATACGGAGGCACCCCCACCGGCGTAGGGAAAACAAAATAGACGAATGCGGGCGTTAGGATTAGCTTGTTTACGAATTAGCCAAAGTTTCGGATCATTAGAGATATTTTCGGCTTTAGTCGTCCTGATTGGTTTTTTCTGTTTTGAGGGGAGAGGAGTTTTGTTGCTAGTTGCAGGTTGGGAGTTTTGGGTGATTAAGTTGAATATTTGCGGTAAAAACTGCTCAATACTCAATCCCGTTAGGTATTCCACGGGAACAATAATTTTTAAATCCTCCTCTAGTTGACGTCGTAATTGACTGGACATGAGAGAATCTAAGCCTAAACTAGAGAGCGGTTGCTTGGTATGTAGCTTGACCATGGATAAACCGGTAATCTGTTCTAAAACACCGATAATGTAGGTTTCTAGTTGTTTAAGCTGTTGCTCTGCGGGTGTGGCCAAAAGAGAGTCAAGGGTAATTAGATGACCAGAAGATGATGCAGTGGTGGTTTTGACAACTTCTGGCGGTTGAGGAGGTGTTTCTAGGAGATATTTCGACAATTTAGGCAATAATTGCGCTTCTTCTGCGGTCAAGTCGCCTGTTTTTAGCCAATAACTACTTCTTTCAAAGGTGTAGGTCGGTAAGATACAGGGTTTACTGTCTTGATTGGCCGTTATCTCTTGCCAATTCAGGGCGAATCCCCGCAGATAAAGCTGACTGACACTCTCGAGGATCTGTTGTCGGTCAGAGGTTTGACGACGCAAACTGGGCAACCAAAGACAGGGATGATTTTTATCCACTACGCTGCCCATGGCCGATAAAACGGGATGGGGGCCGCATTCGACAAATACCTCATAACCGTTGTCCAGTAAGGTTTTTATCCCATCGGCAAAGCGAACAGAAGACCGGAGATGACGACACCAATAATCGGCAGTAGTGACCTCAAAATTGACTAAGTTGCCATTAAGGTTAGAAATTAAGGCTCGTTGGGGGGGATGATAGGTGATAGTTTCAGCAATTTGTCGGAACTCGTCTAAAATCTCCTCCATCAGAGGGGAATGAAAAGCTTGAGAGACATTTAACGGGGTAATCTTCAGATTTTTGACCTGAAGCTGTTTTACCAGGGTTTCTATGGTCTCTGCAGCACCGGAGAGGACAATATTATCCTGACCATTAATAGCGGCAATAGCTACCTGAGATTGATAGGGGACAATTAAGGGACTAATTTCAGCTTCACTAGCGGAGATAACGACCATTGAGCCACTTTTTCCCACAGAATCCATCAATTTAGCCCGATAGAAGACTAATTTTAAGGCATCTTCTAAACTAAAGACTCCAGCAACACAGGCGGCCACATATTCCCCTAAACTATGACCCATGACCCCATGGGGGGTAATTCCCCAGGATTCCCAGAGTTTAAAAAGGGCGTATTCGAGAGCAAATAGGGCAGGTTGGGTGTAAAAAGTTTGATTGAGATGATTTTCTTGGTCAATAATCTCCGTTAGGCAATAGTCCCCATATTGACGGAGAATTTGATCACAGCGATCGAGTGTTTGACGAAATAGAGGATAACATTGGTATAGTTCCCTTCCCATACCGGGGTATTGAGAACCCTGTCCCGGAAAGAGAAAGGCAATTTTTGCCCGATTTTTGCCATTAAATTCACTTTTTTGGCGAAAAGAACTGGGTTCACCTTGAACGAAAGCGGCTAATTTTTCTTGAAGTTGGCAGTGACTAGAGACAATACAGGTGAAACGATGGGGTAATTGGGAGCGACTGCGATTGCTAGTAGCACAAATGGAGCTTAAAGCCACATTTTCCGCATTTTCTAGGTAATTTGCGTATTTTTGGGCTAGTTTGATTAAAGCCGATTCAGTCTTGGCTGAGAGGGTGAACAGATAGGGCGATGAATCAGGTGCCGCAGTCGTTTGAGGTTCGTAAGGGTATTCTTCGAGAATAATATGGGCATTAGTGCCATTTAAGCCAAAAGAACTAACTCCAGCTAAACGAGAAGAATTTTCACTAACCCATTCACGGTTTTTAGTCGGAACTTTCAGCGGTTGATTTTCCCAGTCTAGATGGGGTGTCGGTTGCTGGAAGTGGAGATGGGGGGCAATTTGTCGATGTTGCAAGCATAAAATCACTTTCATCAGTCCGGCAATACCAGCGGCCGCTTCTAGATGGCCGATATTGGTTTTGACGGAACCAACCCAAACCGGTTGGGGATTTTTAGCAAAAACTGTCGATAATGCACCTAATTCAATGGGATCGCCCAAAGAAGTTCCAGTTCCATGGGCTTCAATATAGCTAATGTCCTCTGGCTTTACCTGAGCATTTTTTAAAGCTTGACGAATCAATTGTTCTTGACTAAGTTGATTGGGAACTGTTAAACCGCTACTCGTACCACCATGGTTAACGGCCGAACCTTTAATTAGTCCTAAAATCAAGTTATTATCCCGAATAGCCGCAGATAAAGACTTTAAAACTATAATACCGCCGCCTTCTCCCCGCACATAGCCATTCGCTGTTCTATCAAAGGTTTTACAACGACCGTCAGGAGACAACATCTGGGCGCGGGATTCCATGATAGTAACGAAGGGGGTTAACATGAGGTTGACCCCCCCAGCTAGGGCAACTTCACACTCGTTATTGCGTAAACTTTGGCAAGCTAAATGAACAGCGACTAAAGAGGAGGCACAAGCAGTATCAACCGTTAAAGTTGGGCCATGAAATCCAAAAAGATAGGATAAACGTCCTGAAGCTACACTTTTAGCATTTCCCGTTCCCGTATAGGCATCAATCAGATCGGGATGATGGCTAAAATGGGAGTAATCTTGAGTCATCATGCCTATAAATACCCCCGTTTGACTTCCTCGCCGATTTAAGGGTGATATTCCCGCATTTTCCAGAGCTTCCCAGGCTAGTTCCAGCAGTAACCGCTGTTGCGGATCCATTTGTGCCACTTCCCGGGGAGAAAGACCAAAAAAATCAGCGTCAAATTGATCTATCGGTTGATTTAAGAAGCCACCGTGACGGGTATAGACTTTTCCCCTCGCATCGGGTTTAGGATCGTAATAATTGTCAATATTCCAGCGTTGCGGCGGAATTTCGCTGATGGCATCGGTTCCTGATTGCAATAATTCCCAAAAAGTTTCCGGGGAATTAGCTCCCTGGGGAAAGCGACAGGACATACCAATAATTGCAATTGGTTCATTCTTGGCTTTTTCTAGGGTATGTAGCTTAGTTTTTAAGACCTTAATTTGATTTAAGGCATCTTTTATTAAGCTCAGTTGATCAGGTTTGGCAGGTATTTGTGTCATGGTAAACAGGTTATTTAGATAGGGTTTGAGGTCTGCTTTTCTAACTTAAGGAATTTAACTCCTGTAGCAGTAAATCGGACAATTCTTCTAGGGATAAATCTTCTTCGTTTAGGGGATCAAGATTGCTATCTTGATTTGCTCCTATTGCTAAGGGTTTTAAACTAAAGTCAATGTCAATAACTTCAGCTACTAGATAATCGACCAAACTGGTCACTGTTGGGTATTTAAAAGTGATAGTTGCCGCCAGAGATTTACCTAAATCCTTGGCTAAACAATTGCGTAATTCCACCGTCATTAAAGAATCCATTCCCAACTCAAAAAAACCTTGGTCAACTTGGGTAAATTCTCTAGCCGGAATAGCGAGAATTTCCGCTACAATCCCTTGAACATGAGCAGTCAAAGCCGCAAAACGCTCCTCAATTGGTACTGTCATTAAGACATCAATAAAATTATTGTCTGGGGTTAATTTTTGGGCTGAAAAACTCTGGAAATCTCGTAATAAAGGTGGATTTTTTTGATTCTCGAAACTGTTTAAAAAGCTATTCCAATTGAGAGAAGCGACAGTTACCTGTGTCCGAGAAGTCTTCAGCAATGTTTCGAGGAGATGCAAACATTTTTGGGGATCAAGAGGGGTAAAACCCTGTTTAATTAGCCTTTTTTTCGCTTTTTCGCCTAAATTTTCGGCCATACCACCCTCTGCCCAGGGACCCCAATTAATGGTCAGGGCCGGCAGTCCTTGCGCTTGACGATAATGGGCTAGACTATCTAAAAAGGCATTAGCACTAGCATAATTACTCTGTCCAGAAGACCCTAACACCGAGGCCATCGAGGAAAAACTAATAAACCAGTCTAAATCAACTTCTTGACTGAGGAGATGCAAATTCCAAGCGCCGAGTATTTTGGGGGAAAAGACGCGCTCAAATTTCTCCCAAGTCTGTTTGGATAAGCTGGCATCCTCTAACACCCCGGCCGTGTGAATAATGCCTTTTAAGGGGGGTAACTGTTGCTCGATTATCTCAAAAGCCCGACGCATTTGGCCAAAGTCGCTAACGTCGGCGGCAAAAACTTCTACATTGGTTCCCTCTTGTCGCCATTGGTCTATAATTGGTTGGGTTTCTGGAGTTATTCCCCGGCGACTTAGTAAGACGAGGGATGTTGCTCCTTTTTTCCTTAACCAATTAGCCACTTGCTGCCCTAAGGCGCCTAGACCACCACTAATAAGATAGGTGGCATTTTCGGCAATTTCTCGGTTTTTTAGCGACGATTTCGGGATAAATCGCCCTAAACGAGCTACATAGCTCTGGCCTTGCCGCCAAACGATTTGATTTTCCTCCTCCGAACTTTGTAAAGATTGGAACACCTCTAGGGCTAAGGTGTGGCTATCCTGAAATTTATCTCCATCTAGACACAGACAGCGCAATTCTGGGTGTTCTAGGGCAATAGTCCGTCCTAATCCCCAGAGGGAACTTTGGGCAAGGGCAATCACTGTGGGCTGAGAAGGAATGTATTGAGCCGATTGGGTGACAATATAGAGGCGAGGAGAGTAATTAACCTCTATTTTGCCTAGTTCTTGCACTATTTCCAGCAAAGTTCCACAAATTCGCTCTTGAGTGGCCGCTAGGTTTTGATTATTTTCTAAAGCTTGGTCGTCATCGATTCCCCAGAGATAAATTAGACCTTGATAGGGTTTTTTGAGGAAATATTGCCAAGTCTGGCGATTGTTTTCGGTGATAAGTTGGCATCTATGCCCTTGTTGCACCAATTTTTCGGCTAATTGTTGCCCCACTCCCTTTTTGTCAGCAAAAATTAACCAATCTCCTGTTTCTGTCCAATCCATTCCCGTCAAGTCCGTGGCTTGCCAAGTAATTTCGTATAAACTATCATTGAGGTCGTTGGTCTGGGAAAAGAGGGTTTCTGGCCGGGCCTGTTGAAAGGTTAATCCGTCAATTTGGCTAATTAATTGACCCGATTCGCTGAAAATAGTCAAATCAGCGATTAAGATGCCGTTTTCCCAATTGCTATGGCTGAAGCGACCATGACAGTATATAGAGGTGTCCTTAACTCCCGAAAAGGTCAATCGATCAATATTAGTGGGAAGATAGGTGGTATTCCCCGCAGGAAATAGTGCCGACATAGCGTGAAAGCAACCATCAAGTAAGACAGGATGTAGCTGGTAATCCACCGCTTGCGAGAGTAGATGGGAAGAAAGTTGAATTTTTGCGACAATTTCGGACTGATTGCGGTAAAGTTCCTGGATAACTCGAAAACTTTCCCCGTAGTTCACTCCTTTACTTAAACAGTCCTGATAATGCTGTGCAATTTCGATTTTTTGGTGACAACGGTTCCGGATATCTGTCCAATTGCAGCTGGGTAAGTCCTGGTTTTCATCGGTTAAATTACCCGATAGATGCAGTAGGGAAACTTCCCCTTCCCCAAGACTGAGAATCTGAAATTGTCCCCCCGCTAGTAAGCTTAACTGTACCTTTTTACTCTGGTTTTCTGAGAAAATTAAGGGTCGATTCAGACTCAATTGACCAATAGTAAACTGCTGATTGGGATATTGTTGACCGGCTGCCACTATAATCATCTCTAGATAGGCCGCAGCCGGGAAAACTACCTGGCCAAAAACTTGATGTTCTTGCAGATAGCTCGGATAGCACGGAGAAAGAGAGGATTGATAGTGAACATCCTTTGACCCCAATAGATGCAGCGGTTGCTGTAGGAGAGGGTGGAAAGCTGCTACTGTCGGGGTTTTTAGCTGAGAATCAATGTAATCTAACCAATAGCGTTTTCTTTGGAAGGGATAGGTCGGTAAGGGGATTTTTTCGCGTAAATAATCCAGGTCGAATCCATTCCAGTCAATTTTGACCCCTTTTACATAAAGGGTTGCTAAACTTTGGAGTAGGGTTTCCCAATTCGACTGTTTTGGGGATAAACTAGCTAACCAGAGACCTTGGTCGGGGAGATTTTGCTGACCTAGGCTAATTAAGGTGGTTTTGGCGCCAATTTCTAGGAATATTTCCGTATTTAACTCTCCTAATCTTTCTATACCCCGGGCAAACTCTACGGGAGACAGTAGATGATTAACCCAATATTGGGAAGTTGCTATCTCTGCATCGATAACATCCCCAGTCAGGTTAGAAATAAGGGGGAGACGCGGGGAATTATAGGTGATAGTTTCGGCAATCTTGGCAAATTCCCCCACCATACCCGTCATTAAGGGAGAATGGAAAGCATGGGAAACCGCTAAAGCCTGACTTTCAATTCTTCTCTCTTTAAAGTTAGCGATTAAATGGTTAATGGTCTCAGTTTCGCCAGAAATAACCGTATTTTCTCGACTATTGACCGCAGCAATGGTACAGATACCCCTAATCTTCCTCAGATGATTGGTCACGGTGTCGGAATCGGTAAAAATCGCCGCCATTATGCCGTTTTTCGGTAATGTCTGCATTAAACGTCCCCGATGGGCAATTAACTTCAAACCGTCTTCTAAGCTAAAGACTCCCGCTAAACAAGCGGCCACATATTCCCCTAAACTATGACCGATGAGAGCATCGGGTTTCACTCCCCAGGACAACCAGAGTTGGGCGAGAGCATATTCCACAGAAAATAGGGTAATTTGACTGTAAAAAGTCTGATTAATCAATTTACTGGTTTTTTCGTCACCGTATAATACTTGTAGTAGGGATTTCACCCCATAGCTCCGTAAAATACCGTCACACTCCTCTAAAGTTTGGCGAAAAGTCGGTTGCGTTTCGTAGAGTTCCCTAGCCATTCCGGGATATTGTGAACCCTCTCCCGTACACATAAAAGCCAGTTTAGGGGCTTTTTTCGAGGTTAAAAGACTTTTTTGACCTGAAAAGCGATTTTCACCCCTAATAAAGTCTTTTAAAGCTTGCTCAAGCTGTTTTTGAGCCACAAAGGGAATAGCTAAACGATGCTCAAAATGCGATCGCCCAGTATTAGCGGTATAGGCCACATTTGCCATGACCGTCTGGGAATTTTGACCGAAAAAATCGTAGTAGCGTTGAGCTAATTCGCGTAAGGCCGGCTCACTTTTCGCCGAAAGGGTAATTAAATGACAAGGACGTTCTAAATGAGGTTTTTCGTCACCAAGCCGCTCAAAATTGCTTTCCTCAACGATTAAATGGACGTTAGTGCCACTCATCCCGAAAGCGCTCACTCCAGCCCGTCGGACTCCTTCTCTGACCAACCAGGGGGTAAGAGTGGTGGGGATTTTGACTGGCAGTTTTTCCCAGGGAATATAGGGATTAGGGTTCTTAAAATGAAGATTAGGGGTGATTTGCTGATTTTGTAGCTGTAAAACTGTCTTAATTAACGCCGCAATCCCCGCAGCTCCTTCCAGATGCCCCATATTAGTTTTCCCGGTTCCCAAAATCAGGGGATTATCTTGGCTATGACCCCGGCCATAAATTTTCCCTAAGGATAAAACCTCGATGGGATCTCCTAAAGATGAACCTGTACCGTGAACTTCGACGTATTGCAGATCTTTAGGTTGAATTTTCGCTCTTTCGAGGGCTTGTCTGAGTAAAGCTTCCTGTGCCTGACCATTGGGGGCGGTTAAGCCATTACTTTTTCCATCGTGATTGACAGCCGAACCGCGAATTTGGGCGAAAATAAGATTGCCATCTCGGAGAGCATCACTGAGACGTTTTAAGACCACGACACCGCAACCTTCGCCCCGACCATAACCATCGGCCGAAGCATCAAAGGTTTTACTGCGACCCTGGGGAGAAACGGCTTTTAATTTACAATTACTAATCGCAGTGGCCGGGGTTAACATCAGATTCACACCCCCCGCTAAAGCGAGATTACATTCTTGGCCGCGCAGACTTTGACAGGCCAAATGTACTGCCAAGAGGGAGGAGGAACAGGCCGTATCAATTTGCAGAGTCGGACCGTGAAACCCAAATAGATAAGAGATTCTGCCGACGGCAATAGCGCGACTGTTTCCTAAACTGTTGTAAGCATCAATGTGATTGACTACGCCTTGATGAAAACACAATTGGGCATAATCATCGCGACAAATGCCCATAAATACGCCAGTTTGACTATTAATCAAACTTTCTGGCGCAATAGCCGCATTTTCTAGGGATTCCCAACAGACTTCTAACAGTAACCGTTGTTGCGGATCCATGGCGGCGGCTTCCCGGGGTGAGATGCCGAAGAAAGCTGGGTCAAATTCGTCAACTTTGTCTAAAAATGCCCCTTCCCGACTATACATTTTCCCCGGAACATCGGCATCTTGGTGATAATAGTCGTCAATATTCCAACGTTCTAGGGGAATTTCTGTTACTGCATCGATGCCATTAACCAATAACTGCCAATAACTTGCGGAATCATTGACTCCTGCGGGAAAACGACAGCCCATCCCCACAATAGCGATGGGTTCGGTTTGCGCTTTGACCATTGCATCGAGGTGTTTGTATTGTTCTAAAAAAGCTTGTTTTTGTTGATTCATATTCCTAACAACTCTTGTCTTGTTATGTCACGTCACTTTCATCTCAGGTTATGCTCGGGAAAAAGTCACGGATAAGCGGGAAAAACCTTGATACTGTCGGGATGGGAAAATTTAGTAGCATAGTCACAATTGTCCCCGTGACTCCGAGGTGGGGGATAGGACAAGGGAAATTAGCTATCCTATCCCCACCAGCGATTAACTAAAGAAAGCAGAGATTTCTTCTTCGGATATTTGGGGTAAAACTGCTAAAATTTCGCTTTTTTCTCGATTATTTGTCGATTCAGCCGCAGTATTGCTTTGATTAATCTGGTTAGCTAAATATTCTGCCAAACTATCAATAGTGGGATAATTCCAAACAATGGTGGCTTCGACGGGAATTCCCGACCAATCGGCCAGATCTTGGGCTAATTCCACGGCAAAAATTGAATCTAAGCCAAAATCAGCAAAAGACTGGCTGGTTTGGATAGTGGCTGGATTGACCTTTAATTTCTGGTGTAACCAATTACCTAACCACATTTCCACCTTTTCGGGAGTTTGTTGGCTAAGAAGGGACTTTTTCGGACTAGAGGGGATATTTACTCGGTCTTGCGGCGGTTGACTAGCAATTTCGACCAGAGAAGTTTCAGCTTGAGGATGAGTCTGTTTAGCTTCTGGTTCCAACATCAATAACTCGTCGAGTTGATAATCGGAACCGTCTAGACGTTGTTCGATATCATCAATAGATTGAGTATAATCGAGGATACGATCGCGGATAGTCGCCACCGAAGAAGCAAAGTTTTCTTCGGGTGTTCCCCGGAGAGCTTTCTGCACACATAAATCAAACTGCAATTGACTCCAAGCTAGGGCATGACTGTACTTTTCCCCGGGGTGAATTTGGGCCATTTTCGCCGTTGTTGCTACTAAAGCGGCGTAACAACCCAATTCTCCGATTAAAGAATAAGCCCAAGCTAAGGCGGCAGAACGATCACCCCAGAGATTAGACTGGAGACAACGCTGATTAATAGATTGGGCAGTGGTGTGGAGTTGCAGGGCAATCTCGGGCGCTTCCAGAACTTTTGTCAGAAATTCGCCTAATTTGTCCGTATGGGTGATACTTTTGCCCAAAAAGATTTTCAAACTTTCGTTAGGACCTTCGCCAATTCGTAAAACTCTGGCATCCCGGAGAATTTGCGGGGCAAGATTAGTTTCCATGTAACCTCTACCCCCGAGCATCTGAACGAGACTATCGGCCGCTTCCCAGAGGTAATCAGCCCCCGTAATCTTGGCAATAACGGCCATTTCCCTGGGAACGGCAACTTTTTGGTCTAAGGCGGTGGTGATACACTTTAAGAGACTGGACAAGGCCACCGTAGCCCCAGTTAAATGGTCAAAACGGGCTAAAGTAATCGGACTTTCTAGCAATTTACCGGTAGCGATCGAACGACGGCTGGCATAACGTAACATTAATTGTAAACAGCGTTTCATGCCGCCAACTCCCATCATGCCAATACCTAAACGGGCATAAAGTAAAGCATCGTCGGCGGGTTCAGTGCCATTGCCCAATTCTCCGAGCAATTGCTCTTTAGTGACTAAAACATCCTCAAAATAGATGGCATTTTGCATAATTCCCCGTAATCCCATAGTTAGGGATTCAGGTCCCAAACGCAGACCGGGGGTACCTTGACGGACAAGAAAACCTGTCAAACCGTTATTCCCCGGTTCTTCCGAATCAAGCAAACGGACAAAAACATTAATCATTCCGGCCCAAGCAGAACCATTCCAATGCTTAAGGCCGCGAATTCGCCATTTATCTCGGCCATCCGGCACGGCAACGGTACTAATTGCCCCGATATTCGCTCCTGCTTCCGGTTCCGTCATGCCAAAGGAGGATAATTGTCTTCCTGTAGCTAAAAGAGGTAATAATTCTTCCTTGAGGGAAGTGGTACCGTAGTTGAGAAGCGGACGGATACCTAAACTGTTGTTGAGACTCACCATCGTCGCCAAAGTTAAATCAATGGCGGCTAATTGTTCCATCACCTGCAAAAAATTGCGATTATTAAGGGCTATTCCCCCGTATTCTTCAGGAATCTGCATTCCCATCAGTCCTTGATTGCCAAAATCCATGACAATATAGGGCGGCACACAACGACGGTCATCAATCAGATGGGAATTAATGCGAGTTTTGGCGTAATCTCGCAACCAAGTCAAGATTTGCTCGGTTTTTTCTTGACTAGCGGTTGTGGGGTCAGCTTGGTGACTGCTGAGGGGGGGGGTTAGCGTCGGCATAGGGGATGAAATTAGTGGAAGTTGCTGGTTTAAATACTGTTGACGGCAAGCGTGGCGTTGAATTTTGCCGCTAGAAGTTTTGGACAGAGATGCGGGTTTGATAAAAGCGATATCATAAACTTGCAATTCGTGTTCTTGAAAAACCGCTCGACGAACTGCTTCTAGGGCTTTTTGCTGGTTAAAACGGCGAATTGCCGTTCTTTCTACCTCTTGAACTAGGACTAACTTTTCTTCTGCCTCGATTTCTACGGTAAAGGCGGCAGTTCCACTGGGGCAAAAGTCGGGATAGCATTGTTCTACGGTCTGTTCGATATCCTGGGGATAGTAGTTACCACCGCGAATAATCATCAGGTCTTTCAAGCGTCCGGTGATGTATAGTTGACCCTGATGAATAAAACCTAAATCCCCTGTACGCAAATAAAAACCCTGTCCGGTATCGGCGATAACTGCTTGAAAAGTTTTTTCTGTAGCTTCGGGATGTTGCCAATAGCCCTGGGCAACGGTTTTGCCTTTCACCCAAATTTCTCCCACCTGCTGGGAGGGACAGCGTTGACAGGTTTCAGGATTAACAATGGCAATTTCTGTGTCGATTTCTGTTTGTCCACAACTGACTAAGGATTGAGAATTTGGGCTTTTTTCCGTAAAAACGATTTGATGACGGTTTAAAGCGGCTTTTTCCACCCAGCAGATTTGAGGAACTTGATTTTTCCTGACAGCAGCAACTTTTAAGGTGGCCTCGGCTAAACCATAACCCGGAGAAAAGGCGGCAAACTCAAAACCACAGGGGGCAAATTTACGAGCAAATTCGCTTAAAATTTCCATTCTGACGGTTTCTGCGCCATTTACAGCCACTTTCCAACTGCTTAAGTCTAAATCCGCCAGCTGCTCCTCTTTAATCTTGTCAAGACAACGTTTATAGGCAAAATTAGGGGCGGCAGTGTGGGTGGCCCTGTATTTGCTGATGGCATTTAACCAACCGAGAGGACGTTGTAAAAAGGAAACCGGGGACATGAGATAACAGGGAAATCCTCGATAAAAGGGCAGTAAAACGCCATAAATTAGCCCCATATCATGAAAAGTTGGCAACCATGTCACCATAACGCTCTTTTCATCCTGTTCCCCGTCTAAATCTAATATTCCAGAAGCAATATCTCGGAGGTTATTCAAAAGATTCTCGTGATTGACCATCACTCCTTTGGGAGTCCCCGTGGAACCAGAGGTGTATTGTAAAAAGGCTAAGGTATCTGCTTTTATCTGGGTTGGGTTGTCTTCGGCTAAACTTTGGCGAATTAAGCTATCCGTGGCTAGAAAGGGAATATCTGTGTCTAGTTGCGTTTTTAAGTGGACTAATTCTGATTGTGTGCTTAAAAGTAAGCTCGCTTGCGAATTGTTAAGAATGGAAGTTAAGCGAGCCATCTTTTGGTTTTTCTTGGGCAAATTAACCGGAATTGCCACTACTCCTGCTAATAAACAGCCGAAAAACCCACTGATAAACTCTAATCCCGAAGGGTATGCTAATAAAACCCGTTCTCCCGGTAATAGAAATGATTGTAGATTATTTGCGATCGCTTGAGCTTCCAGGAATAATTCCCCGTAGGTAAGGCGTTTTTCTTCGGTTTCGCCATCGACTAAAAAGGTATAAGCAGTTTTGTGGGGTTGGTATTGGGCGCGATAACGAATAATATCGACTAAACTGCTTATTTCTGACAAATTAAGCTTAGTATCTAAACAAAGGGTCATTGTTTCACTCCTCATTATTAAATGGAATCGAAGACAAAGATTTAATCCCCTCGCACCGAGACAAGTTTCTGGTGACGGAGAGCGAATGGAATTCTAGGGATGATTTGGGCTTAAATTAAAGGTTTCTCCGTAAATTTCGCCATAGCAGAGCTTCTGAGTCCCAAAACGTCCCCCATACTCGCTCAAGGGTTCATCGGCGTATCCCAAGGCTAAGAGACAACAGACATCGACCGTATCGGGAATTTGGAAATACTCGCGCAAGGGTTTAGCCACAAATCCTTCTAGGGGACAACTATCCACCCCCAAGCTTTGCGCCGCTATCATGAGATAAGTAACCGCAATCATAACTTGTCGGTTGCTCCAAGCTTCTGGAGACTGATAACAGGGTTTAAATTGGAAAAAAGGCGGAATGGCCATGTGCATGAACTCGGCCCGTTTTTCGGAAATCGTCCCCTCTTGCTTTCCTAACTCAATTACTTGATTAATGTAACCACGATGGTTAACTTGGCGATCGCCACAACAGATTAAAACCACGGGTGCATCGACCAATTTATCTTGTTCAAAGCCGAATTCTCGCAATTTTGCCTTATTTTCTGGTTCTCTAACCACAATAAATCGCCATGGTTGCAAATTATAACTAGAGGGTGCTTGGAATCCTAAACGAAAAATTTCCGCTAAAATTTCTTCGGGAATGGCATCGGTGCGAAATTTACGAGTAGAGCGTCTTTTTTGAAATATTTCAGCAATATTCATCATCTAACCCCTTTTATAAGACGTTTTCAACGGTTTAACCTAAAAAACTTTCGGGAATGGCCGGTCCCCATTGATAGAGAATATCTAACCCACCCGCGTGAAGTTCTGGCTCGGTAGTTTGCTCGAAAAGGTCTCCATCGGTAAAATGTTCAATGAGGCTACCGAAAGGATCTTGCCAATAGTCAAACACTTGACTTCCCAACAAATGGCGACCAATTCCCCACACAGGAGTCCATTCTTTTTCTCGTAACCAATCGTGGCCGATTTTAATAGAGTCAAAATCTTGCACCTCGAAGGCAGTATGATGGACTTTGGGGTGAGAACCTTGCAACATGGCGATGGTGTGATGATCAACCCATTCCTCTCCCCGTTGACAACGAAGAAAACCCCCGACTCGTAAACTGGGATGGCCGTAATAAATTAAATCTGTTGCTTTTAAGCCAAAAGTCTGCTGATACCAGTGATAGCTTTCCTCAAAGTCTTTGACATCAATAGCTAGATGACCTAGACGTAAAATAGGTGCGGGTTCTTTTTTCGGCCTTTGGGTGCGACCTAAACGGGTTTTCTGACTAGCGTGATTCCATTGCAAGGGTTCAGGAATCGGCAAAGGTTCCACTTCCTCGATACCGTAGACCAATTCTAGGTTAAAACCGTTGGGGTCAATAATTTTGATGCGCTGACCCCCACCAGGGGTGAACATCCTTTCCACAGGAGAAGCGGAGGCTAAAGTGGCTAGTTCATGTAAAACGGATTCTGATGTCGCTTCTAGGGCAAAACTGACAAATTTAGCTTCTTTTCCCCATTCTACGACATAGACAAACTGTTTTTTGCCTCTACCTCGCATATACAAGGCTGTATCGGTTTTAACCGCGGTAATCAGGCCAAAATCCGTCAAAAAACGTTCACAGAGGTCTAAATCCGGATGTTGATAGGTAACGTAGGCAATATCAGCAATTTTAGTCATACTCGGTCATCCAGTGGAATTGTCTAATTCGGCACAAAATAGCCAGGCAGATAGCGGTCAAAGTGCTGCCATAGCAAGGGTGAAAAGACTATAAGAAAATCTGAACCTTGTTGTGGTTGATTATTCCATTGTGGGTACACCCACAGTCAACGGCTAATTTTTCTTGCCCTCAATTGCTATCCCAGACTGGAGTTTGAGTAACTTGGGGGTGGAGAAAAACCTTGGGGAACTTCGGGGTTTTGCGGAAAATTTTTTTGAGAGATGTGGTCAAGGTTGTCTACCTCGCATCAATTGAAAACTTGCGAACTGGCAGGTCAAATTTTTCCCGAACGGTTGGATTTAGCATCACCGTTAAACAAGGGATCGAAGCTTGCACTCAAAAAGGAGGATAGGAAACTCACTGTTTTAAGTTTATTCCCTAACCAAATCATTACTTAAATTTCTCAATTACCAACAAAGTCCTTAATTACTAAACTTGAGATCATGTCTAGAAAAGTTACTTATGGGGATATTCCCAGGCAAAGAACCAAATATCTGCTTAATGCTCTGTTAAAGTTTGCTAACTACGAGGTTGATAATTGTGAAAATCTGGCTATTAAATTTAGCTGGATTAATGAGAAAAAATTGAAAATTCAAGCCGAACTTAATGCTTTAGAAATGCTGACAGAAAAATGTGGTCAAAGGCTGGAGTTATGGCAAATTCGGGATGCTTTGACGGAATATCTTAACGAAAAATTTTTAGGTATTTTGGAAGATCATCGTCTCAATAATCAAGGAAAAATTCGTACTTTTCAAATTACTTTTTGGCAACGGGGTCATGATATTTTAACTAACCTAAGGAGCTTTGATCAAGAGTGGGCAAACAAAAGTAAACATCAATCTCCCGCAATTGCTGCTATTTTCTCCTCTTTAGATGAGGAAAAACAACAGGATTACCAGACCTATATTAAAGATTATGTAAAACGTCCACCTCTGGAGGAAAATTCTCTCAAAGTTCTTCAGCAAGAACAATCGTTGCTAAGAATTCGCGCACCTCATAATAGTGGCAAAACCCGTTTAGTTAATTGGTTAGTCCATCATCTCAAACAAGATAATTATCAACCAGTTATCATTGATTGTGAGGAGGAAAAAGCTACTATTGCCCTTAGTTGTGAAGACTTGCTGCTGTCGATTTGTCGTACCATTACCCAAGAATTAAAGATTAACGAATCTCTTCTCGATAAATTTTGGTCTCGTCCCGGAACTCCTGCCCAGAAAACTCGACGATATTTAGAGGAATATGTTCTCCAACCCAGCGCTAATCCGCTGGTTTTTGTCTTTGAAAAATTTGATACAATTTTGGAAACTGAAACCCTCGGTAATGAAATTTGTGGTATTCTCAGAAGTTGGCATGAAAGACGTTCCCCACCTTGGCGGAAACTGCGCTTAATTATTATTCATTCAACGGAATTTTATAGCAACTACGATTTTTATGCCTCTCCCTTAATTGGTGTAGGTTATGTGGCTAGTTTATCGGATTTTAATGCGGAACAAGTTCTCTCTTTCGCTCAAGTTAATGGCATTAATTGGACGTTATCAGATGTTAACAAGGTCATGAACTTAGTGGGAGGTAATCCTTATTTAATTAAGTTAATCTTGGTAAAATTGCAAGAAGGGAATTCTCTAGAAAAGGTTCTAGATGATGCCTTGCAGGGACGAGAGCCATTTCAAAGTCATTTTTTCCTACTGATGAGATATCTGAAAAGTAATGCTAACCTACGGAATACTTTTAGGCAAATTCTTCAGAAAAAAGCTCTGACTCCGGCTCAAATGAAAGGAGAATCTGTCCAATTTTTGGAACGATTGGGACTGATCGACAAAAATTATGATACCCTAGAGGTGCGTTGCAATTTGTATCAAGTATATTTTGACGACTTGCTTGATTAGTCTCGTTGAGATTCCAAGTGAAACTGAATTGAGTTTTCAAGTTTTGCTTCTAACTTACTCTTAACCCTCACAGTAATTGGTTCTCGATTAGATTCGGATTCATTATCTACAAACCTGAGGGAATTCCCTGAGGTGAAACTGGCCGAAAGATTGAGGTTTTCTAAATATTCTTGTATCAACTCTGAAGAAATTTTATTCTGGGATTGCAAGGCTCTAATAGCAGCTATAAATGATTGGGCCGCATCATAACTGGTAGCGGTTCGCCAGCTAATATCTTCTTTCCATAAAGCTTGAGCATCTCTGACAAAATTTTGGGACTTAATTAGATGGGAAAACCAAGGCACAGCCAAAACTAAATTATCAATAAATTTACCGCTATCAACCAACATTTCATGTTCATACATGGAATGACTCCCTAAAAGAACTAGCTTATTTTTCAGATCTAGAGTGGTGCTGGTGTTCAACTGTTCAAGAGTATGGGATAATTCTACTAGCACAGAAGCTGATTCCAAACTGGGAAATAAGACAATTCCTCTAACTTGATCTTGGGAGAATGCTTTTAAAACTTCTGCGTCAATATCTAGGGAAGATGCTAAATCAATTACTTTAGTGATTTTACCGCCTTTTTTTTGGAAAGCTTGACGAAACTCTTGAGTAAGTTCTTGGCTATCAATCTGGTTAGAATTATTAAAAATAATTACCTTATCTAGATCATGTTGGCTGGCATAATTAGCTAAAGTTTCACCAATTTTTTCATTGGTGATAACGGTTCTAAAAAAGTATTCACTCTCAATTACATTCGAGGAACTTGTAGAAGAAATTAAAGTAATTTTGGCTCTTTCATAGATAGGTAAAGCCGCTAAGGTTGCTTCACTAGAATAATGTCCAATTACTCCAATAACTTTGGGGTCTTTAACGATTTCCTCAGCGACTATCTTAGCAACTTTTTCATCATTATTATCATTGGCAATAACGATATTTAAAAATAAATTATTCGCATTTGTCGGTAATTGGCTATTAAATAAATATTGTGCTTGAGCAATACCTTTAAGGATTTCTTGGGAAATTTCATTTTTTTTGCCACTGGGAATAACCACCGCCAAAGTCACATAATTATTACTTAAATAAGCGATAGCATTATTATAATAAATCAAGATTTCTGCATCTTCAGGATGAGCAAGATAGGCTTTTTTGAATAACTGTTTAGCTTCCAAATAATTAGCATCTTGAAAAGCCAAAATACCCCGATCTTTATAAAAATTTTCCTGTTTGATAAGTAGCTTTTTTTCGCCTTGGCTAAATAGTTGAGGCTCCTTAGTATAGGGGATTTTATAAAAGTAAGGTAGCAGCCATGACTGGTAAAATCCCAACCCAAGTAAACCTGTAACAATGGTAGTAAATATTCCCGCTGCCACCATAAATAAACGAGATTGTTTTTGACGAGTAATGCTTTCAGATGCGGCTAAAAAACGATAATCGACACTATCTAATTCTTTATCTTCTTGCCATTTTTTAGATTCTTCTAACTTTTTCCCTGTCAGTAAACAACTTGTATCGGTAAAATTTGAGTCTTCCCACTTAGCAATTTCCGATTGATAAGGACGACTAGCTGCTAATACATTATATAACCATTTTTGATTAAAAATTGCCTGATAAATAGCATTAGCTACTCTAAGATAGCCCTGATTATCGACGATAACTAATCCAGATAGTAATAATTCATCATGTTCTGGTGTGTTACTCGCTTTCACCAATTTACCTTTTAAAACATTAGCATAAACCCTTAGTAAATACCCTTGGTCAGGATGATAAATAAGTCGCTCTCTTATACTTGATAAAAAAGCAGGTTCATCTTTTTTTTCCCAGTTATCAATAATGTGTTTATAAACAAAATCTCGCATCCAAGCTGATAAGAGAGACCGAGGTATTTGAACTTTAAACTTGGCCATTAAATAACACAATTTTTGAGTTAGAAAAGGTTGACCATTAGTCCAGCTAAAAATTTCTTGTAGAATTTCTTGAGGGGAAACACCCAACCCTTCTAGTCCTTGCATCAAGGGTTGACAGTTATCTTCTAACGACAGTCCATTTAATTCAATTGCTTTACCAATATTGAAAGGAGTTCTTTGACTATCCTGAATTAATTGATTGGGGGTAGCCGTGCCAATTAAAACAAATGAAATACGATTAAAATCTGAATTAACAACTCGCTTTTCATGACAAGACCTAATGTAAGCAAAAAAGTCATCAGTAGCAAAAGGTAGTTTTCTAACCACATCAATTTCATCAATAAAAATAACAATGCTGGTTGAAATTTTTCTCAATAAAATTTCTTTAATAAATTGTCTAAGTAACCCAACATTAGAAACAGATTGACTGGCGATCCAAGATTCTAAATCCGCCATGTTTAGGTTTAATTGTTCGGCAATTTCAAGAATTAAGGACTGATACCAGCTAGATTGATCTACTGATGTCCCTAATTCATTTAAATCTATACGGGAACAGGCAAATCCTTGGGCTTCAATTTGAGTTTGGATGCGTACTGTCAAACTCGACTTGCCCATTTTGCGAGAATTGAAAATATAACAATACTGACTGTTCATCAGAGCTTGGTACAATTCTAGATCGGCCCTTCTATCCACATAGCTGGGATCGGAAGGAGATAGGGTACTAGAAAACTTATAAATAGTCTCTGTGGTTCCGTTTTCTTGCATATTTCGCTATTTTATTGATCAGATAACCAAAACTTGGGTAAGTAATACCAATTTTCAATAATCGTGACTAACATCTGAAAGTGCAATTCGGCTCTGAGAGAGGAATTGCCCTTTGGAATGATCAACTAAGTCTGTCATTACTTTTGAAAAATGATACAATGCTAGGTTAAACTACACTAACCCCAGTGATAAATCCAGAAAAAACCTCGCTCACTAATAGCCGATTATTGGTAAGCTAGTTCTACTCTGATTGACATCCTCACCGCCGTAAACGGACGGTGATTCCCAAACCTCACGATTTGGGTTTCTGCTTCTTTCCCTTGCGGGGTTCCGCACCTGCCTTAACAGATTTACTCTGTTCTGGTCTTATGGTCGCTCTA
>NZ_JADBRW010000233.1:0-3550 GCF_020247025.1 Microcystis sp. M109S1 | reverse complement strand
TCTTAGATTATATAATTTATAGCATTTTTCTATAGCGTTTTTCAGTCTGCTGAGGTACAAAAGTTATGGGTTTTAGGCAAAAGGCAAAAGGCAAAAGGGAAGAAAAATAGGTGTACCTCACTAGCTTAGGAAACGCTATAAATTATTTTATCCATAGATAAAAAGCTATAAAAGTTATCGGAAAAATCGGGTCTAAAACCTCGCCTTAAGGCGAAAAGTTTTTGGAGCGGGGCATAAATCCCCGTTACAAAAACGGCCTGCTGCCCCCTGCCTGCTGCCCCCTGCCTCCGTTAACGGCAAAAACGGCGAAATCTATGTCCAGATTGCCCTGTATTATTTGTTCAGGAAGCCCTAATTAAGCCTAACTGTTAATAGCGTAATGATAGGCACTACCATTAGATTCCATAGGCATCAACCACTGGGAAATAGTTTCTAGTTTTTGACGGATTTGATCGAGTTGATCCTGCACGGGTTGCAGGAAAGTTTCGTACTGTTGTACCTGAGTTTTTAAACGCACTAATACCAGATTAGCATCGCGCCATTGTCGCTCCTGTTCTTCAAATTCACGAGTTTTTTGCTCTAAATCCGACCATTGACCGTCAATACTATCGCTGCTTTTTTGTAAATCCTCTTGTAGTCCCTTGATTTCTGCTGCTAAACGTTGACTTTCTTGGAGATTATTTTGATAACTATCGGCCAACAGAATTAACAATGGTTCAAAGCTACATTTTTGGGCATCTTCTGGGGATAAAATTCCCTGTCTCCGTTGCAGAATTTTCAGATGTTGAGAGCGAATAGCTTGCCTTTCGTGGAGATTACGTCTTTGTCCGACCAAAGTTGCCGCCAGCATTCCTTTTTTTTCCTGTTCCTCGGCTAATTCTTCTTCTAAATTAGCTCGCTCGGATTCATCTATTGTGGCCATTCTTGCTTCTAATTCTTCCACGGTTTGGCATTGGAGAGTTAATTCTTCCTCTTGGTCGTTGACAAAAATTTCCCAGCGCTTGAGGTCTGTTTGTAAGTTCTTAACTAAGCTCTCCAATTCTTCTAAAGGCATTTTTTCAAGAGCTTCTAGATCGATTTTACCATCAAAATCTAGTTCTTCCCCTTGCAGGAGACGAAGGAGCATTTGTCGAGTAGAATCAGTGGTTTGTAGGGTGAGGTTAAGGCGCTCGAATAATTCCTGTTTTTGACTCAGAACAGTTTCTTGTATTTGTAATTGTATTTTAGCCGTTTCCAAAGCATTGCGACTCGTCTGTAATTCCCTAGCTCTTTGTTCGAGATAATCGAGCATTTCATCGTTGGCGACCTGACGATTTTCTACAGCTTTTTTCTGCTCCTCTAAACTCTGCCAACAACTATTTAAAATTGTCTGTTGTTCCTGCACAGATTCAAGAGTGGAATGGATAATTTGTGAGGGAGAATTGCCCCGATCATGATTATTAGCTAAACGCTCCGCTAGAGAGCGAATAAATTGTTGTTTTTCTGGGGAAAGATTGGGGTAGGAGTTACAATTTATTTGTCCTTCTTCCAGGTGTCGCTGTTGCTCGTTTAATTGTTGTTTTAGGGTTTCCAGTTCTTGTCTTTTGCGCTCTAAATACTCGAATTCTGCCTCTATTTGTTCAATTTGCTCGATTCTTGTCTCCATTTCCATTTTCTGGCGGTTGAGAATCTCGGTTTGATAGGTGAGGGATTGTTTCCACTGCTCGATTTTCTCTTGATCTTTCTTGCTGCGCTCCATCAAACGGGAAATCTTTTGCAGTTGCCGCACCATCTCCGCTCCCGCTAATTCCGGGTTTCCTTGCAGTTGACGATTATTGCTCAAATTTACCAAGAGAAGCGCACCTTCACCCAGGGAGTTAGTTTCGTCGTAGGTTAAGATATCTTCCCCCGGTATGGCACTCCACGTCTGATCATTATGCTGACAGGCCAATAGTTTCAATTCGGTTTTGTAACCACCGATAAAACCTCTAGTCTGTTTTTTTACTTCTGCAAGGTATAGCACGAGTAGTTGTCCTCCATAATAAAAGTTTTTTTGACTTCTCCGACCCATAAATGACGGAGGATTCTCAGCGGACTTCGCGTCTTTTTAGCTGACCAGCACTTGAATTTCTGGGGACGAGTCCAAACGCCCCTAGACACTCGACTTAAATCAAAATTAATTGTTGTTCTTACTTTCCGAATTATGTTAGCTGCCCCATTAGCATCAGCATTAATATACTGATTTTGAGCAGTCCGATACAATCCTCTTTTTGTTCTCTTTCCTGATGGTTGCCACCCTGCGGGTTTTTCACCAAATTTAGGTAGCGAGTCATTGTCTAAGAATGAAGCTTTTGAGGTATAACTTTCTTCTGTTTCAATAAACTTAATCCCACACTGTTCACACAATTGTCTAATGCGTTCTTTGAGTTTTGGTGTCGGAATTGAAACAAAAGATTGATGGTTCTTTTTGCCTAAATTACTTTCCGTCTTTTGGTCTTTGTTCCTTTGATGCTCAAGACAGTGATTAATAACAAGTCTAGCTGCTTTATTAACAGCATCTCTTATTTGTCGATTACGCTTTTCTGTGATTTTAGCGAGTTGAGTTGACCAAAATCCTTGAGGTTTTCCTTCTTTGAGAGTAGCTACCTGTTTGTTGTACCAACGATTAACAGACTTAAGATGCCTTCCATCAATGACAAAGCTAGTACCAAGACTAGAAACTCCTGTTAGCCAATTGTTTAAACCCAGATCTAAATCTAGCACATTATCGGGATTGACCTCAATCTCGACTGGTTTACTCTCATAAACAAACTCAACATAAAAACAATGATTTCTGGGCAGTATTCTTAATTCCTTAATTTCTTGAAACCTCAAATTGGAGGTCATTGGCAAATAGAAGCTATCAAGTCCAAACCATTGCTTAACAGTTTTTCCTAAAGGGATTCTAATTTGATTATCAACCCATTTTAGGGCTTGCTTGGGATAAGTGACAAGGAACAGACCTTCTTTTTTTATGTATTTAGGTAGATGAGGCTCATCTGTTAACTCTCCCTTTCTATATTTCTGGTTTAGCTCTTTAAATGATTTAAATGACTCAGCAACACTTCTAAGTATTTGCTGTGCTGCCTGAGAGGATAAAACTTGATAGTGTTTGTTGTTTTTATACTCTTTCTCTAAATCAAATTTGCCAATAATTTTCTGGGTTTTGAAATAAAGTTGACGTGCATAATAAATTCCACAGTTAGTCAGCTTATGAGACTCAGCACAAATGAACTCAAGGATAGCCTTTAAATGTTTATCCATGCTCATTAGATTTTGCTGGCATCTATACATTGTATTTTTCCCTCCTGATGTTATACTAACATAAATGCACTAAGCTGTTCGTAATTTAAATTGCTTGTTGAGACGAGGCAAGAGGCACTCTTGCAAGAGGGGAGCATCTCACTTACGCGATGAGTAATTATACTTAGCCTAAAAGCCACTCTTAATCGTGTCTTGGAACGAAATAGAGGCTTTTAAAGACTGCGTACATGGAGAATTAAAACAAGAATTACCCTCGAAAAGCCTATTT
>NZ_JADBRW010000232.1:0-13189 GCF_020247025.1 Microcystis sp. M109S1 | reverse complement strand
AATAGCGACTCTTGTTCTGGTGTGGGGTAAAATCGAAACGAATAGGCTTTTTCCATGTCTCACATTTTAGCATATATTTGGTAAATGCGCTAGTATTTAACGGTAAAGCCGTCGTAGAACGACGGGGTTTCAGACCCAAAATTTTCGATGACTGAGCAAGATACTGACTGGATAGGTTTGATGATCGGCAATTCTCGGCTACATTGGGGGTATTTTCGCGGTCAAACCCTGTTAGCTTGTCTCGATACTCCCCACCTGAGGGAACCCTTAAGTAATGAATTTTTGCAACAAATTTTCCCTAAACTCTTGACAAATAAATGTGAATGTGCATTGATTGTCGCCTCCGTGGTTCCTAGCCAAAGAGAATTATGGGTAAATTATGGCAATTTACGGATAATTACTTTAAAAAATATTCCTTTACTGGATTTATATCCAACATTCGGCATCGATCGAGCTTTAGCTGTATTGGGTGCGGGAAAAAAATACGGATTTCCCTGTTTAGTAATCGATGCGGGAACAGCCTTAACTTTTACGGGAGTGGATAGGGATAAAAAGCTAGTGGGGGGGGCAATTTTACCCGGGTTCAAGGTGCAATTAGCCAGTTTAAGGGAACGGACGGCAGCCTTACCAGAGGTGTCCTTACCGGAAAGATTACCCCAGATGTGGGCAAAAGAAACAGCAGAAGGGATAAGAAGTGGGATAATTTATACAATTTTGGCGGGAATAGAAAAATTCAGTCAGGAATGGTTAAATTTATATCCAGAGAGCGGGATAATTTTAACAGGGGGAGATGGGGACTTAATTAGGGATTACTGGCAAGAAAACGCCATTAAATCACCCCTAGTGGATAGGACGATAATTTTTGAGGGAATTGCCGCAGTTAAGGGAATCCCCTACTATTTAATTGACAAAGGGGAACCTATCTAGTAGAGTCGGGGAAAGTTTTCTCAACTGGGGAAATTTCTCAGCAACTAGGCACAAAATTCAGGATATAGTTATGGCGATCGTTCTAGTAACCGGTTCTGCTGGTTTAATTGGTTCCGAATCAGTAAGATTTTTTTGTGATCGGGGTTATACCGTCGTTGGTATTGATAATAATATGCGTCAGGTATTTTTTGGCGAAGACGCTTCAACGGAGTGGAATCGAGCCAAATTATCCCAAGATTACGGGGATAAATACATTCACCACGCTGTAGATATTCGCGATCATGAAGCTATTGCAGCTATATTTAAAACCTATAGTCATGATATATCCTTAATTATCCACACGGCGGCGCAACCTTCCCACGATTGGGCAGCTAAGGATCCCTATATGGATTTTAGTGTCAATGCTAACGGAACTTTAGTATTATTAGAAAATACTCGTCAACAATGTCCCCAAGCAGTATTTATTTTCTGTTCCACCAATAAAGTTTACGGGGATAGACCGAATGAATTGCCTTTAGTAGAAAAAGAATTACGTTGGGAAATCTCGGAAAATCATCCTTATTTTGCTCAAGGTATTGACGAGTTGATGAGTATTGATGCTTGTAAACATTCTTTGTTTGGTGCCTCGAAAGTGGCGGCGGATGTATTAGTACAGGAATACGGTCGTTATTTTGAGATGAAAACTGCCTCTTTTCGCGGCGGTTGTTTAACCGGTCCAAGTCATTCGGGAACCCAATTACACGGGTTTTTATCCTACTTAATGAAATGTACGATGATCGGCAAAGAATACAGTATTTATGGGTATAAGGGTAAGCAGGTACGCGATAATATTCATAGTTACGATCTCGTCAATGCTTTCTATCATTTTTATCAGGACCCGCGAGTAGCAGAAGTTTATAATATCGGTGGTAGTCGCTTTAGCAATTGTTCTATGTTAGAAGCTATTCAAGAATGTGAAGCGATTGCGGATAAAAAGTTAAACTGGCAGTATGTAGAGACTAATCGTATTGGTGATCATATCTGGTGGATTTCTGATGTGAGTAAGTTTAAAAATCATTATCCTGATTGGCAGTTAACCTACACAGTAACAGATATTCTCAAAGAGATTTTTAGTCAAAACGTTAGCCGTTGGACTTAGGGTAAATCAAGAATTATTCTGGTCAATTTTTATCTGCTAGTTTTCCCTCGTTACAAAAGTGATTTTTAGACAAATATACTGCTAGTAATTGAGGGAATCTGTCAATTATTTAACCAGAGGAGATTAATGATGTTATTAATAGAGCAATATTGACCTAGAAAAACTAAACCAGATCATGTTTTAAGAGACTATTATGTTAACTAAAATCTACAACAATAAAATTTTCCGATTTCTCATTGCTGGGGGAGTGGCATTTCTAATCAACTTATTCTTAATTTATTGGTTCATTGATGACTTGGGATTTAATACACCATTTCTGAAGAATGTTGCTAATGTCATTTCGATAGAAATATCTTTAATTGCTAGTTTCTTTATCTATAGAATCTGGGTGTGGACTGGGGGAGATTGGACAATTAGAGATGTGATTTTGATACAACTTCCTCTCTATCATCTCTCGGCAGGTTTAGCAGTTTTACTGCGAGTTTTTTTGATATTTCCCTTCTTAAACTGGTTAGGAATTAGCCCCGGAGTTAACACAATGATTGGGGTTTTACTGGGAGCTAGTATTAATTATGTTGCCAGTGATAGCCTAATTTTTAAACCCAAGAATAAGACTAATGAGACAGAAATGTACTATCCCGAAGGATTAGCACCAGCTTTCGAGATGGACGGTTACTCTCACCCACGTCAATCAAGGGATAACTATGCAGTAAAAACCCTATCAATAATTATCCCTGCTTACAACGAAGAAGATTGCATCGAAAGCACCACTAACTTAATATCTGAACGTTTAAAAGAGGATAGAATTGATTATGAAATCCTAGTTGTTAATGACAATAGCAAAGATAACACCGAAGCAGTTCTGCAAAAAATCAACCAAGAAAATCCTCGGATTCGCTACGTCAATAACTATTATCCCAACGGGTTTGGTTTTGCGGTGCGCTGTGGATTAGAAAATTTTAGCGGTGATGCAGTGGCAGTAGTAATGGCAGATAATTCCGACTCTCCCGATAACATGGTGGACTATTATTATAAACTGCAAGAGGGCTACGATTGCGTTTTTGGTTCTCGTTTTATCAAAGGAGGAAAAGTTATTGATTATCCCATTCACAAGTTATTCATTAATCGTTTGGCTAATCTATTCATTCAAGTTTTATTTGGGCTAAAATTTAATGATACCACTAACGCCTTTAAAATCTATCGTAAGGAGGTTATCGAAGGAATCTCACCTCTACTGTCTCACCATTTTAACTTAACAGTAGAGATGCCCTTAAAAGCAATCGTGCGAGGATATTCCTACACGACAATTCCCATCACTTGGCGCAATCGTACCACGGGGATTTCCAAGTTAAAAATCAAGGAAATGGGCAGTCGTTATTTATTTATAGTTCTCTCTATCTGGTTAGAAAAACACCTTTCTAGAGGCGACTATAAGCGCAAACCTGTCCAAAAAATCAGACAAAAGTAAACAATAAATATCAGAGGTTAAAACCATGTTAGACGAGCAAGTAACCCGACAAATGGAATACTTAAAGAGACTTTACGAAAGTCGCTTTAATCCTCAAGAAAGAAAAGCAAAATTAGCTCTTTGGAAAGTTTTGGTTAATAATTTTTTACAAAATCATGTTACTGTCAATGATACAGTTTTAGACATTGGTGGAGGTTACTGTGAATTTATTAACCAAATTCGTTCTAAAAATAAATACTTAATCGATCTTAATCCTGATGCAAAAGTTTTTGCTAATCCTGATGTAACAGTATTGAATCTCAATATTCTCAGTATTAATGAGCAGCAAAAACTTGATATCATATTTGATAAAATTTTTATCTCCAACTTTTTCGAGCATTTAAATAGCGCGGAAGAATTAATCGAAGTTTTGGGATTTTGTTATGACATTTTAACACCGGGCGGATCACTTCTAGTGATTCAACCTAATTTTAAGTATTCTTATAAAGAATACTATGATTTTATCGATCATAAACTACCTATAACTCACCTTTCTTTAAAGGAGTTATTGGAAACAATTGGTTTTAGGATCGATACTTTAATTCCTCGTTTTCTACCATTTTCTACGAAAGGAAGACCCGCTTCACCCACCTTACTCAAAATTTATTTAAAATTTCCTATTTTCTGGAATTTCTTGGGTGGGCAGCTATTTGTCAAAGCCACCAAACCTAGATAATTACTGACAATACAGTGATTCAAAGTAAACTATAAATACTAATCAAGATTGTACAATTATGACTAGGCAAGTGTTAATTACTGGTGGTACGGGTTTTGTGGGCAGTTCTTTAGGTTTGGGATTAGCCCAACTCTATCCCGACTGGAAAATTATCGCTTTAGATAACTTAAAACGTCGCGGTTCTGAATTAAATATTCCCCGTCTCAAACAAGCGGGAATTGAATTTGTTCATGGAGATGTCAGAAATGCGGAAGACTTAGAAGCATCCGCTTTGCCAGTGGATTTAATCCTAGAATGTTCGGCAGAACCTTCCGTTTTAGCTGGTTATACTTCCCCTGGCTATGTTTTGCAAACCAACTTAATTGGAACGATTAACTGTTTAGAATTAGCTAGACAAACCCAAGCAGATTTTATTTTTCTCTCCACCAGCAGAGTTTATCCCATTGCCTATCTTAATCAATTAAACTATACAGAAACAGATACTCGTTTTCAGTTATCTGAACAGCAAGATTTACCCGGAGTTTCTGCTTTTGGTATCAGTGAACAATTTCCCTTAGATTTACCCCGTTCTCTCTACGGTTCCACTAAGTTAGCATCGGAATTGATTATTAATGAATATGGGGATGCCTACGGATTAAGAACTTTAATTAATCGCTGTGGAGTTTTAACCGGTCCTTGGCAGATGGGAAAAGTTGATCAGGGAGTTTTTGCCCTTTGGGTGGCTAATCATTACTTTCAGAAGTCCTTAAAATATATCGGTTATGGGGGTACGGGGAAACAGGTTAGAGATTTTCTTCATGTAGCTGATTTACTCGATTTAATCGATATTCAGATTGCTAATTTAGCACAATTCAAAGGGCAGACTTTTAATGTGGGGGGTGGGCAAGATTTTTCCTTGTCCCTTTATGAAACTACAAAACTATGTCAAGAAATCACGGGCAATAGTATAATGATTAAGGCAGTTCCCGAAAACCGCACTGGAGATATGCCAATTTTTATCACTGATTCTCGCAAAATCAGTTCTATAACTGGATGGCAACCCCAGCGAGACGGTAGAAAATTAATCCAAGATATTTTTGATTGGATTCACACCTATGAAAAGGAATTAAAAGGTATTTTTTAACTGAACAATTATGCAGAAAAAATCTATCAAATCACCTGTAGTCGTCAAGGGAATACTAATTATCATTACCGCCTACTTTTTTCTGGCAAATTTGCCTATTATTGATTGGTTAAACATTGGTTTAGATTATTCTTGGGCTTTTGCCATTAGTGATGCTGCTCATAAACAGTTAATTTTTGGTAAAGATATTATCTTCACCTACGGACCCCTAGGCTATCTGATTCATGGCACATCTTTAAATCACAACTTTTCCCAAATTATCTATTTTCGCTGGTTGATACACCTTTGTCTATTAGCGGTGGTTATTCTCAGATTATTATTTATTAAGGACTATAGCAATCAAATAGTTTTTGTGCTGTCAATTATTTTTGCTACCCTAGTAGGAAATCCCTACAACAGTATCGGCTTTACTGCTGATTATCAGATGATATTTATCCTCCTGATACTCATGTCTTTTGATAACTTTTTTCAAAAGTACATCAATTATTTGGCTATAGCTATTGGGATCATCACCGGGTTCTCTATACTCACCAAACTAACTTTAGGAATTTATCTAGCAGGCAGCCTGTTTATCTACATATTTGTTAATATTGTTCGGGGATATTTTCAAAAGTCAGCATCGATAGTTATAAAAAATGTTCTCGCTGGTATCAACTTAACTTTAAGCATTCCTTCTATTGCCTTTATTTTTCTCTATCCAGCTGCCTCTAACCGAGCCTTTATTCACATTATAGTTAATCTTTGCATTGCTGGAGGAGTGGCTTTAACTCTCTGGTTTATTGTCAGAGCTGCCCGACTATCGGCACCCCCCTTATTAAGAGAGGCAAGGGGGATCAAGGGCAGCATCTATCTTCTATTTAATCAGAACCACTTACCTAACTTCTTACCTCTGTTGGTATTTTATGGGCTTTATGGGTTACTTCTCCTCCAAACAATTAATCTAAATAATTTTCCCTCTCTCCTGGGATATTTGAGCAATTCTTGGCAAATTTCTTCTGGTTATTCCAGTGGGATGAGTATTGTAGGAAATTACCCGCAGTTACTAATTGCCTTGCTCTGCTTTGCCTTAAGTTTGCTTTTAATGTCTCTGGCAATTATAGACCAAAAACCTAGTCTCGCTATTGCCTATATTTCCCCTATATTTTTATCATTTAAGCATGGATTTGTTAGGCAAGATGCTCACGTTGTTGTTTTTACACTTGTGGTTATTCTCTTAGCTTCTCTCTATACAACAATTATTAAAAAATCTCGGTTGAAGAAAATTGCCTATTGTGCTTGGGGAATAATTTTTTTGGGATGTATTATTATCACCTCTAGTCCTAATTCAACCATACTGGAAAATGCTCGCCAGTGGAGTAATTTCAGTCCCGATAGAGTGGTTAATAATATCGGGGTTGTCATTTCCTCTATGCTTAATCCCACAGAATTAAAAATGCGAGGTGAAAGGAGTACAACTAAAAATTTACAAGTCATTGCTGCCGCTACCAAAATACCCGATTCTGTGCTGGAAAAAGTGCAAGGCAAAACTATTGATATAATTCCCTGGGAATTTTCACTTATTCCGGGCAATCAGCTTAATTGGAAACCGAGGCCGATTATTCAATCCTATTCTGCTTATACAGAAAAACTGGATGAACTAAATTATCAAAGCTTATCTCAGTCTCCCAGAGATTATCTGATTTATCACTTTCAAGCTATTGATGGCAGACATCCTTTTTTTGATGAACCTAAAGCCTTTTCCTATGTGGTTTGTAATTATCAACTTGACTCGGTAAATTCCCCCTTCCAAATCCCCGCAATCAAAACCAACTTTTATCTTCTAGAAAAACAAAAAGTCAGTCGTTGCAGTCCAACTTCTCTAGGAGAGACCACTAATATTACTTGGGATCAAGTCTATGAATTACCTACTCGTAATAGTGGGATTACTCGTGTTCAAGTTAAATTTGAATATTCTTGGTTGGGTAAAATAATCAAAAAAATATTTAGAATCCCTCCCGTGATAATTAACGTTAATTATCTCGATGGAACTCAAGCCAATTTTCGCTTTCTTCAAGACAATTCAGCTAATGGAGTTATACTTAGTCACCTACCAAGAAATGATCAGGAATTAATGGCATTTTTTCAAGGAAAATTACCACCACAAGTCAAATCTTTTAGCTTTTCTGTCAGTAATCCTCTGCTATTCTCCCCAGAAATAAAAGTAACGCCTTTTTGGGAAGTTGACACTGGTTCATAATCTTTCTTGAACCTTGAAAAGCGGTTAATATCTCTGGAAAATGGAGAATAGGGAACTCGAATCCCTGACCTCTGCGGTGCGATCGCAGCGCTCTACCAACTGAGCTAATTCCCCATATATAGACCATAATAGCATTTTTGAGCAGAAAATACTAGGAACTGGCAAGGGAGCGAGGGGCAAAAAATCGAGCGGCTTCTCTCTGGAAAACTTTAAAATGGAAAAAGTAATCTTGAGGATGATAATTAATGGCGATACTACGCTTAGAGAATGGGACAACCTATACCCAGTTAGCCGATATTAGTCTGGAATTGGCCAAATTAAATGTCACTTTAAACTATTGGCCGATCGAAAACGAAGCCACCCGTCAGCTACTTAAACAAGCTTCTCTCACTGATGAAGAAAAAGAAATAGTTTTAACCAGCTTAGACGGTTATTTTAAGCAACTAAAGCAAGAAGCGGGTTATCAAGCTAGAGATTTAATCGTTTTGCACCCTGAAATTCCCAATCTCGACACTTTACTGGCAAAGTTCGAGCGCTGTCACACCCACGCCGACGATGAGGTGCGTTATATCATTGATGGAGAAGGGGTTTTTGGCTTTGTCTTTGCCGATGGTTCTCAGGGGGAATTAACTATTCAACCTCAAGAATATATCAATGTTCCCGCCCAGAGCGAACACTGGTTTCACCTCACTGCCAGTAAACGAGTTAAAGCAGTGCGTTACTTCACCAGTACCGCCGGATGGGTTCCCGAATATACGGAAACTGTCATTCGTTTTCCTAGTTTAACAGCCCTGTAGCCTTTGGTTTCAGGCGAGCGCTCTCCCCATAAGACAGATGAGTTTTGCAGGGATGGCAACGCCGGCAGCAACAATCTGTTAAGCGGCAAATCTGTCCTGTTGAAAAATCTCCCGTCTAGTGCCTAGCTTGACGGGAGATTGTCTCAATTCGGGGGATTGGCCTGATAGATTTAGTCTAAGCCTAATTGATTGCCCCGTTTGTACTGTAAATAGGCGGCAACGAACAAACCCGCTAGGGTAATGGGAATTAAGCCTAGGGTAATCCCTAGCACTAAAGGTTCAATCACGTCTGTACTCCTTGGATTAGCAATTTTTCACCCGTATTTTATCCTAGCAGGGGTCGCCCGCGAAAGATAGGGCGATCGCACATACTTCTTAAGTGGGGTGTGGGGTGTATTTTCAGTGAACAGTGAACAGTAATCAGTAATCAGTGAACTGAAAACTCATATCTGATAACTGATTCAAGACTGTCTCCTGTCTCGGAGTCTCCCGACTCCCCAAAAGGAAAACTTCCTATCTCACCATTAAGATAACTGCTGTACTCTAGGAGCGACCGAGAAAAAATTTTCTCAATGTGCCTTTACCCCAATAGCGATCGATTTCTTGCCAGAGATTGTGGAGAAAAAAAACCACTGCTAGACAGAGAGTAACCGCAAGGATTTGAGAGAAACTTTCCCTTTGCCAAAATTTGGCCATTGCCTCCGAAATCACCCGCGTTCCCCGATAAGCTTCCAGAAAACCCTCGATCGAGCCGAGAATCAGTGCTGCTAGGGTATAAACAAAGGTTCGATACAGAACACTAACGTAACGGGGTCGATTTTCTAACCATTCTAGCTTCATGGCTGCGTCGAGAATTGCCACGGTTTTTGCGGCAATGATCGCTCCTAAGATCGCTTTACCCAAAACGTAGGTAGTAATCGAATACTCTTCCAGAAATAATTTCATGATCAGAAGAATATAACCGAAAGCCAAGAAAAAAAACAGGGCAAGAGAACCGATTTTTTTCAATTCCTTTTTAATTGCTTCCATTGATTTTTTTTGATATTTTCTGCCAAGATAGCGGCTGCGTACCATAACTATAAGCTATAGTGAATTATTTGTTGCAGCTATTCTCTGATCTCCACCAGCAAGTTTGATCGCCGATAACTGAACTGATGCTTGAAACTAATTACGGCTTGATTGTCGATAAAATGAGGATTACCGAGGGGATCGATGGCACTGAAAGCGTCAAAATAACGGCGTGCTAGGGGCGGAAAATCGCTAAAATCGAAGATTGTGTCACCTTTGGCCACATCTGCCCAAAAATTTCGTAATTTCGGGGCTAATTCCTCCGCTAGACTCACGGGAAGATTGAGGGGATGGCAGGTTAACAAACGCATCATAAAAGGATAAGAGCGATCGCCTAACCATTGCCGAGAAATAGCGGGTAAATTCTCCCATCCCGGTATATTTTGCAGATGAAAGGATTCTATGGCTAATTCTCCTGTGTTTTCGCAATATTCTAGCACCCGGTAGGGATGGGGATAACTGACGAGGGAACCGGTGGTAATTTCATAGATACCTCTAGTAAAAGCCAGATCTTGCACGTGGAGATGGCCAGTAATCAACAATTTTACGCCGTTTTCCTGTAGTATATCGAGCAGTTCTACCGCATTAGCCAACATATAGCGTTTACCTAATTCATGATTGCTTTGTCCGGGTAAATGCTCGATAACGTTATGATGGATCATCACCATCACTAGATCGTTTTTTAGCGCGGGTAAAGTCTGTTTTAACCAATGCAATTGTTCTGCATCTAAACTGCCAATTTGTTTACCTTGGTCATCAAATTGATTGGAATTAAGACCGATTAATTGCACTCCGGGTAAAATTTCTTTTTGGTAGTATATTTGTTCGGGATGGCTGTAACCAAATTGTTGATAATAAAAGGGAAAATCTGCTAAACCGATCTGGTTTTCTGTTGCGGTTAAACTCAAAACATCATGATTACCCGGCACCACATAGACGGGGAAGGGTAAAGTAGCTAAACAATCGGCTAACCAACGATGATTTTCTGGTTCACCATCTTGGGTTAAATCGCCAGCAATCAGCAGAAAATCGAGGTTAAGGGTGATGAGATGGTCTAAAACAATTTTTAAAGCAGGAATACTCACTTCCACCAGATGAAAGCGATTAGAATGGTTCAAAATGGTTGTGGGTAAAGCGATATGAGGATCGCTGAGAATGGCGAAACGGAAATTCATCGCATTAAATTGGGCTAAATATCGGTAAACTAGATCGATCGAGGAGAAATAGAGGAGAAAATATCTTTGGCTAAAGTTCGCGTTCGTCAGCACGTCAATCCCTTAAGTCATAAATATCGCCATCCGATCGCTCCCCCCGATTGGAATCAAGTTTATCAGGATATGACGCAACCTCTCCATCTTGACATTGGTTGTGCGCGGGGTAAATTTTTGTTACAAATGGCCCAAGTAGAGCCAGAAATTAATTTTTTGGGCATTGAAATTCGTCAACCTTTGGTAATTGAAGCCAATCAGGAACGGGAAAGGTTAGGATTAAGTAATCTCGCTTTTGTTTTTGGCAATATGAATGTTGCCCCAGAAATTTTACTGCAATCTTTGCCCGCAGATAAGTTATTTTGGGTGTCGATTCAATTTCCCGATCCTTGGTTTAAACAGCGTCACAGCAAGCGTCGGGTTGTGCAGCCAGAATTAGTCATAGCTTTGGCTAAGTATATGGTAGCTGGGGGCTGGGTTTTTTTACAGTCGGATGTGGAATCGATCGCCCTGGAAATGACCGAGAGATTTCAAGCACATCCCAATTTTGTTCGGCAACATCAAACCCCCTGGTTAGAGGAAAATATTTTCCCCGTACCGACGGAGAGGGAAAAGTCCACTTATAATAAGGGTCAACCGGTTTATCGCTCGCTTTTTCGAGTTCGGTAGCTTCAGCTAAAATATCTTGGCACTGTTGCAAATCATGGTTAGAAATCTCGACTCACCCCTAATACTTGAGGATAATAATCGCCCCCCTGTCTCTCAATTGCTAGAATTTCTCTTAACAAAAGAAAAAAACACTAAAAAAACTAAAGAAAATCTGACTTTTGAGGCTTTAGTCGGTACTTGGCGATTATACTTTATCACGGGAACTCAAAAAGCTAAAAAGAGAGCGGGAATTGTTTTGGGTAAGGGTCGCTATCTACCGTCCTGGTTAAAAATTACCATCTCTTACCAAAGAAATGAGAGTTTAGAACCGGGAGAATTTATCTCTGGAAGCGTCAGCAATCAGATAGTTTTAGGGGCAGTAAAGCTATCTGTAAGCGGTCCAGTTAAGTTTTTTCCTAAAACCCGTCTTCTCGCCTTTGATTTTACCCGGCTCAACCTAACCCTATTTAATCGCTCTCTCTATTCAGGTTTTATTAGAAATGGGCAGGTAAGTGAAGCGAATTTTTATCAGGAAAGTATCAAAAAACAGGCATTTTTTGCCTATTTTCTGATCACAGAAACAATGATGGCAGCCCGGGGACGAGGGGGAGGATTAGCCCTTTGGGTAAAAGAGATAAGTGAGACAAAACTAGCTGAAAAATAAGTTATTAGAGGAGAAATAGATGGGATATTCTATCGAGGTAGATGGGACAAATTTTGACAGTGAAGTGATTGAGAAATCCTATCTAAATACAGTGATTTTAGACTTTTATGCTCTGTGGTGTGGACCCTGTAAATTGGTAAAACCAATGCTAGAAAAACTGGCAAGCGAATATAATTTTATCCTTGCCAAAATAGATATAGATAAAAATCCCGAATTAGCCGAACAATACGATGTAGAAGGAGTTCCCGATGTGCGAATTGTCAGCAAGGGAGAAGTGTTACCCTGTTTTGTCGGTGCTTTGCCAGAAGAACAAATTAGAGACTTATTTTCCCGTCTCGATTTAAAATCGGAATTAGAAACAGGATTAGCAGAAATAAAAGAAGCGATCGCTCTCGATAATTTGCCCGCAGCTAAACAATTATTTGATCGTCTTTTCCCTAAATATCCCAACGAACCGCGATTAATTATTCTGGCGGTAAAATTTCTCATGCGTCTAGAAAAATGGTCAGATGCCTACCGATTAATCAGTGCTATTAAAGAAGAAAATCCCGTGATCAAAGGTTGGAAAACTCTCCTAGAATTTCAACAGTTAAAACCAGAAAATAATCCCCTCGATCCGATATTTTTTACTGGGATTAATTCCGCATTAAAAGAAGATTATGCCGCCGCTTTAGAGCAACTGATCGGTCTGGTGGGAAAAAGTAGAAAATATCGTCAGGATGGGGCAAGAAAAGCCATGTTAGCCATATTTCAGATTTTGGGATTTAGTCATCCCCTCACCCAAGAATACCAAGCAAAGTTAACATTTCTGCTCTACTAGGTAGGGTTTACTAAAAAAGTTTGTTGGTGGGGTTAAGAGTCGGGTGCATCTCACATTTGCGGAAATACCGACAATCAGCAATGATCAGTGACTCTTAAATTAGTACAAAAATATGAACAATCGCGTGTAAGCATCTCACAGTTAACCTAATGCGCGGGGGGTTTGGGGGCGGCGCCACGCCCCCAACGGGTAGGGCTGTTTCATTTAAATTAAGTACAGCGGATTTTGAGTCAATAAATTTGACTGAAGATTCTCAAGTTTATCTTTCTCTAACCAAAAGAGTTAGTCACAATAACTAATCTTTAATCCTCTGCCAATATTTATTATGAATAAATTGATAAAGCTTGTTCCCAAGCCACTAAAAGCCTATCTCTCTT
>NZ_JADBRW010000231.1:0-3359 GCF_020247025.1 Microcystis sp. M109S1 | reverse complement strand
GACAAACTCTTCTCGTTGCCTACTTACTCTTAAATGTTTCCGAGCATATCGCCTTCTAGCCTTGTGATAATTACGAGATTGTTTTTTACCCTTACGGTATTTCTTTGACTTTTTCCTGTTTAATCGGTTTAATTGTTTTTCAGCTTTTCTGTAATAGTTCGGACAATCAACTTGATGGCCTTCGCTATCTACTAAGAAAAACTTTAATCCGACATCAATCCCAGTTGATTTCTGGGAAGGCGTTAAAGGTTTAACCGTGTCTCTGGGGTCTAATTTAATGCAGAACTGCACATAATAACCATCAGCACGATTAAGGATTCTTACCCGTTTAATCTGTTCTGGTTGATAGTAATTAATATCTCTAGAACCAATCAGTTTAAGAGTGCCAATATCTTTTTTGTCTGTAAAGGTAATATGACGTTTATCTTTTGATAGCTTCCATCCAGATACTTTATACTCAACGGAACGGGAATGTTTTTTAAACTTAGGGTAGCCTTTCTTTCCTTTAACCTGATTTTGGCAATTATCGTAAAACCGAGTAATTGCCCGCAAGGTTCTTTCTACAGCAGTCTGGCAAGCATGGGAGTTTAAATCATCAACAAATTTAAACTCTTTTCTTAATGCTGTGTTGTACCGAAATAACTCGGTTTTGCCAACACCCGGATTATCCATCCAATAACGCAGAACTTTATTCCGAACAAATTGGGTTGTTCGTATTGCCTCATTAATGGCTTCTATCTGATTAGGTTTTGGCTTAACTTTGTATTCTAGTACAAACATTTTGACACTGCTTGACTCAGTATCAATATTTTAGCACAAAGGAAATAAAATGGCAACTTAATATTTTAAAAGCCGCCCGACCCTGCGCGGGCATGGCGGGGCTTGTACCCAAATTTTCGGTCACACCGAAGGCTGAGGCTGATAGCTTGACCCTATAATAATTAGAAATATGTAACTCGATCAACTGACTTTATGACCTTGCCTCTCGATGTTCCCACGGCGATTAATCAACGTCGTTCTATTAAAACTTTTACCACCGATCCGATCGCCCCAGAACTGCTAAAAACCCTAGTAGAATTAACCGTTGCCGCACCTAGTAGCTTCAACATCCAAGATTGGCGAATTATTTTAGTACAAGAGCCGGCACAAAAGGCCGCTTTAGCCGAGGCCGCTTGGGGACAAAAGCAAATTATCCAAGCACCGGTTACTTTTGTCTTTGCTGCCGATGCTGCCGCAGGAGGAGGAGATCTAACTCCTATCTATGAACAGGCTCTCAGTACGGGTGCTTGGAGCGAAGGCACGGTAAAATATTTTAAACAGGCTATCCCGGGATTTCAAAAGGATTTAGGCGAAAAAACCCGGGAATACGCGATTAAGGATGCCATGATCGCCGCTACTCATCTGGTTTTGGCTGCCGAAAGTCTCGGTTTATCTAGTTGTTTTCTCAACGGTTGGATCGAGGACAAGGTAAAAGCTGTGATTGGTGCTGCCGATCATCCCCATCTAGCGATCGCTGTTGTCGTTCCCATCGGTTACGCGGCGGAACCGCGGCTTAATCCGGGGCGTTTACCCTTAGATTACAATGTTTTTGTGGATCGCTTGGGTAATCCCTATCAAATCTAAACTTTAGCGATGACTTTCTCTCCCTCAGCTTGGTTAACGCCCTTTTTTAACACTCCCCTTTGGCGCGCTGGGGGAGTTTCCATCACTCTTGGTTGGATTATTAGTATTTTTGTACTATTTGTTCTTGTCACCTGTCTGACGATCGCTTTTAAAAGTTTAATAAAAAATCGTCTGCTGAAAAGTATCGGTTTTGATGAAGGTAATCGAGAAGCGATCGCAACTCTGGCTAGTTTTGCTTTTGGGGCTTTTGGTTATATTATCGCCCTACAATTGACTGGATTCAATCTCGCTTCGATCGCTGTTTTAGCCGGTGGTTTGGGGGTGGGTATCGGTTTCGGTTTGCAGGAGTTAACCAAAAATCTCACCAGTGGTTTAACTTTGTTGGTGGAACGCAAGTTAAAAGTGGGCGATTTTATCGAATTTGAGCAAACAAAGGGTTATATCCGGGAAATATCGATTCGTTCCACCACCATTCGCACTGTTGATGGTGCAGAGTTAATCGTTCCTAACACAATCTTAACTAGCAATCGCGTCCAGAATTGGCATTATCCCGACTCGCGCATTCGAGTCATTGTGCCGGTGGGAGTTGCCTACGGTACAGATCCTTTGATAGTGACGGAAATTCTGCTGCAATCAGCCTATATGTCGGTAGAAATTGCCTTTAATCCGCTTCCCAAGGTGATTTTTAACGGTTTTGGTGATAGTGCTTTAAATTTTGAGTTGTGGGTATGGGTGGAAAAAGTCGAACAGGCCGTTTTTCTGAGAAGTTCCCTACACTTCATTATCGAGCATAATCTGCGTCATCGGGGCATAACGATTCCTTTTCCCCAGCGAGAGTTATGGTTGCATAATACCGACAGTTTTGAGGCAGTTAAGGAACAGGATCAGGAGATAGTTAAACCTTCAAAACCGCTATCGTTAAAAGAAATGTTATTGGAGGTGAGTTACTTTAAACATTTTAACGATCTGCAATTGCGTGTATTAATTGAAATGGGTTGTCGTAAACATCTCCAGGACGGGGATATTTTAATTAGACAGGGAGAAAGAACTAATTATTTCTGTATTGTTTTGCAGGGACAAATGGATGCTTTTTATGAAAACGATAAAATCAGTCGTAAAATTTTTACTTTTAATAAAGGTCAATATTTTGGGGAATTACCGTTAATGTTAGAGGTTCCCTATCCCACCACTATGCAAGCAGTGGGGGAAACCTTGTTATTTTTGCTCGATCGTCAGGGGTTTCAGCATCTTATCACTACTTATCCGGCTCTAGCGGAGGAATTCACTCAGGCACTCACCCAACGTCAAGAGGAATTGCGCGAATGTCAGCAGAAATTGCGAGAAATGGGGCTTTTAGACTCGGAAGACCTGAAAAATCCCGTCTCTTGGCTGCGACAACGGTTAAAGAGCTTTTTTGCGACTTAAAAGGGAATGACAACAGATTTACAGCCTTTTTTCTCTCGCAGTTATCTTAATGATGAGGTACGAAGCTGAGAATAGGGAGTCGCTACCTGCGGACAACTGTTGACATCCTCGCCGCCGTAAAACGGACGGCGATTCCTCACCACGCCACTTTTTTAGGGTGGTCGCTGAATGGGGTTGACGCTTCACCGAAAAACGCTTAATTGCTTAAGTCTGACACTTTCTCCACGTCCATTTTGAGTGTCCGAATGCCCTCCGGCCACTTTGAACAAGTCGAAAAAATCTCATGTTCCACCTTATTTCCTAGAAAGTTT
>NZ_JADBRW010000230.1:0-14176 GCF_020247025.1 Microcystis sp. M109S1 | reverse complement strand
TTAAATGTTTCAGGATATACTCCACAAAAGCGTTTAAACTCTTCTGGATTCAAATTTTTTACTTTTTCGTAAGTCATGGTTTTTCTGAGTGTTTTACTTTATTGTACATAATCAGTTCCTATTTTTGCAGGAGGTCTATTTATCCTGTGGCATAAGTTAACTGGGGGACTGCAAAGGCGGTGGCGAATCGACCATTCTTTAACCGCTTTCGGAGAAACCCTGAAACCGATTATTCTGCAAATGCACCAATTAGGAATTGAGAAAAATGCCAGACTTTAAGGTTTCAAATTTCCTCCTCGAATAAACCAAGTAATTGTGGCACTGGTAAAAGCAGTGATAGCGACAATAGCTATTTGTTTCCAGTTTTTTAATTCCCCAACTTTCTCGATTAAATCAGGAATTTTTTGGGTTAATACTGCTTGGGATTGAATTGTTCCTTCAATTTTAGCCGTGATAATTTTGACTTCCGTGATTTCTTTGTGTAGGTTAATAAATTGCTTGTTATTTTCTTCTCTCAGGGTTTCTAGTTGTTTGCGATTATCTTCCTTTAGCGTATCAATTTGCTTGCGGGTTTCTTCTCGCAGGGAAATCATCTGCTCGCGGGTTTCTTCTCGCAGGGAAATCATCTGCTCGCGGTTTTCCTGTCGCATTGCCGAGAGTAAGTCTTTCAATTCTTGAATATCATTGCTGGTAACAGTAGTCATAGAATTAACCCCAAGAGAATCTATTTAACCGGCACTCTTTGATTTTATTATATTTCACCTATGCTAAAAAGGTCAAATTCATCAAATTTAATTACTTCGGAGTCAGGATAACGGGTATCAAAACGATAACTGCTCACGGTTCCTTTTTCTGTATCTAAAATGCTAAAAACCGTCACATCATTACTGGCAATATAGGGTAAAGGTTGATTAACCCAATCCACTAGAGGAGCAATATTCGGGATAATTGCTGCTAATCCATTAGGATTACCGATGGCTGCATAATTTCTATCGAGAGGTACAGGACGTTTTTTATCACCTAAATAAGCACCATAACTATTACCTACGTTAGAAGATTCGAGAAAATTAGTGCCGTTAGGACTAAGAAAACGATTCCATAAATGAGAATGACCATAGAAAACCAAATTAACCTTGGCCGATTCTAATAAAGGAATTAGATCGCGAATAATATAATCATTTTCTTGGGGATAATCATAGCGTACTGATGTAACTTTTCCCGTGGCATCCTCTTGAATTGTCGGTAGGGGATCGGTGTAGGGTGGAACGATATTTCCTCCTAGGGTATGGGGAGGATGATGAAACATAACTACTTTATATTTAGCCTCTTGAAATTCTCGACTATTTAACTCTTTTTCTAACCATTGATATTGAGGACTACCCTGAGCAATTGGCTCAAAAATATGCTGACCGTAACCCCATCGATCGGGTCTGTCTAAATCTCTTTGATTTTCGTAATATCTTCCCCTTGCACTGGGTTCTAAATTGGGATTTCTCCAGATATTAGTAACATATAAAACCACTAAACGAATATCACCAAAAGTTAGAGAATAATATTTATTTTGAGGCAAAGAAAAAATTTCTTCGTAGGTTTCTGTGTTGAAAGCCTTATTTTTTAACCAGTTTTCATTAATTGCTGCTGTATCCTCTGCTAGTTTTTTAGCAATAAAGTGAGGAATAGCATCTTCAAACTGTTCATTTAAACCTCTGGAAGTAGAAAATCTGCCCATAACTTCATGATTACCAATAGCAGGAAATAAGGGTGCATTTTGAATAATTTCACCTCCTTTATAAATAGTTTGAATGCCATTTTTTGTGAGAGTATAATTAGCACGACCTTGTAAACAGGGAAAAAATGACCCACCGCGACTATCATCAAACCATTCCGACGCTCGATCGGGTATATTAACTAAATCTCCGGCTAAAAAAACCGCATCTACCTGTCCAATAGTTTCGCTAACTTTTTGCAAATTAGCGGCAGTCATCGGCATTAATTGATGATCGGAAGTGAGCAGAATTTTGAGATTAGTTCCTTTTTTTGGTGTTGGGGTAAGGGTATAAAGATCACTTCTAATCGCTGTATTTTCCTGAAAACTGGTGACTTGATAGGGAATCCTTTCCCCGGGATTTAAATCAGTAATTTCGGCCTGATGTCGCCAGATTTCTCGAGCGGTTAAAGATTGATAAGCTTCAACGGTTGTCGATTTGGCATCTTCTCTAACTCTAGTTAATTTGCTAGTGCGAGCGAGGGCAATTTTCTCTAGTTTTTCCCCGTAGCGCACCTGATGACGAGTGCCAAACAATTCCGTAAACCAAATCACTTGTACTGATGTTTCGGTCGGTAATTGTAAAAAAGGTTCGCTTAAAAGTTGCTCCTTGTTCATTGTCGCTAAAAGATAACTAATTATAATTAAAAAAGCTGTATTAATATAACATCCAGCTTTTGAGATGCTCAAGTTAAAGAGTACTAACAAAACTGTTAACCGCTCTTAGGGTAATTTTAGTGACAGACTCCCGTGAAAGAATCATCACCATGCTTAACTTTAATGGTGCGAAGATTGTTTTCTAGGGTAAAACTAACCGGTGTTCCTGCTTGACTTTTTCCACTAAAAGTATTTCTACCTTGATAGGTAGTGACAGCTAATCCTATTGGCTGCATTTCCGGGGGAGTTGCGGCAGCAAAATTATCAATCGTCACGGTGTTATCGTCTTTGTTAACTACCAAAATTTGCCCTTCCACCACATCACTAACCGGGGAAACCATTGTCAGTGTCACCGGTTCTTTTTTGTTGATTGAGTCGTCATCAATTTCAGAAGTATAAACATATAGTTTTACTCCTTGGGCGGTTTTGCCAGTTGCTGTACAGATGATACCATCTCCTAGAGTAGGCATTTGGGCAATTGTCGGCTGAATTAAGACGCTAGGGACACCGAGCAGGGTAGCAGTGGCTAAAAGAGCGGTTTTACTCAGATTTTTAAGCATGAATTTCTCGGTTCAAGTGGACTTCTATTCGGTTTTTAGCACATTACCTGTGCCACGAGAAATCAAGATAACACAAAAATTAGCTAGAAATTTTTTTGATAAAGTGTTGAGTGAGATTCTTGGCTTTTACTGCCATTAAATCGACAAAATAGCCAGAAAATCCGGGTTAAATTCCCTGACTAACTGGCAATAACTGGCAGATTCCCTATTTTATCGGCTAATGTAAAACCTTAGATTCTAACTGCTGCTGTTGCCAGAGGTTTTGATAGACTCCGGGGACTGCGATTAACTCCTCGTGGGTTCCTATCTGGACAATTTCTCCGCGATCCATGACAAAAATGCGATCGGCAGTGGCAGCGGCCGATAATTGATGGGAGATAAAAATCACGGTTTTTTGGCTTTCTTGGCTGATATTTTCCAAAATAGCTGTAGCCGTTTGATTATCGACGCTAGATAGGGCATCATCAAGGATTAAAATCGGTGCTTGGATGGCTAAAGCGCGCGCTAAAGAGGCCCGTTGACGTTGACCACCGGAAAGAGTAATCCCACGTTCTCCCACTAAAGTTCCGTATTTTTGCGGGAAATTCTCGATTTCCTCCTGAATTCTCGCTTGTTTGGCCGCCGATTCCACTGCCGAAAAATTCAGCAGCGGATCGCCATAACGGATATTATCTTCAATAGTGGTACTAAATAAAAAACTTTCTTGGGGAACATAAGCGATCGCTTTTCGCAGCTCTTCCAGGGCAATTTGAGTGACATCTTGATCATCAATAAATAACTGTCCCTCAGCAATATTCAAAAGACGGGGAATAGCGTTAGCAAGGGTAGATTTTCCCGATCTGATCGCACCGACGACCGCTACCGTTTCCCCCGGATTAATGGTAAAAGAAAGAGATTTTAAGGCGGGTTCCTTAGCATCAGGATAGAAAAAAGTCAAGGCTTTGGCGGTAATTTTTCCTTGAATATTTTTTAAGTGAATACAATCGGCATTGTCTTTAATTTTAGCCTCGGCTAATAGGATAGTTTCCAGGCGATCTATACTCACTTCTCCCTGTTGGTAGGCAGTAATAGTGAAACCTAATAAAGCAGTGGGAAAAACTAATCTTTCTGCCAAAATTAACAGAGCAATAAAGTCCCCAATGGTGATATTACCCGCTATAATTTGTCTAGTACCGAGAGCAAGCAACGCCAATAAACTGACATAGGCCAAAGCTTCAATCAGGGGAAAAAGAAAATTACGAGTCTGGACTAAATCTAAATTAGCCTGTAATAATTCGCGATTTCTTTGCTTAAATGCTCGGCGCTCGTTACCTTCTTGGGCATAAATTTTAATCAGAGTAATACCACTCATATCCTCTTGAATTAAATCGCTCAGATGCGAGAGTTTTTCTTGTACTTTTTTCTGTTGCCGCTGCAGACGACCACTAAATAACTGCACCGCAATTAACATCAAAGGATAGACAGAAATAGCGGCGATTGAAAGGGGAATATGAATCGCTAACATTACAGGCAAAGTTAACCCATAGGCAAAAAAAGTATTAGCCAAACTGAGCAAAGCAAAACCCACCAGACGACGGATATTATCCACATCGCTAGTGGCACGGTTGATTAAATCTCCTGAAGTTTGCCGAGAAAAATAGGCAGGTTCAAGGGTTAATAAATGCTGAAAGATTTTTTGTTTAAGCTCGAACTCTACCTGACGACCGATCCCGAATAATAACACTCTGGAAATCATGCGGATAAACCACATAATCGAGGCTAAAGCGACAATTAAAATCAGATAATAAATGATTTTTTGAAAGTCAAAGGATTTACTCAGATCATCGATGCTATCCCGGATTAAAAGCGGTATATAAACACCCAAAAGATTAACAATAAGCAGAGCAACTACCCCCCCAGTTACTATTTGCCAATGGGGACGTAGATAATTTGCTAGTTTTTTAATGCGAGAATAAGCCATATTCAGTTATCAGTAATCGGTGATCAGTTATCAGTTAGAATAGGGAACAGGGAACAGGCAAAAGGGGGAATAGATAATCAGTGGATTATGAGATGCGGCCACATTTCCCACCCAAGAATTTTTATTTTTTCTCCTTAACATTAGAACCAGCCTTGGGCGGTTTACTGGGGGGCTGATCAATTTTAGCTTGATAGCCGTACCGCCAGAAGTGAAGATAATCTGGTCTGAATTGGCATTAATTAACCCTGCTACCTGTTCTCTGGCCATTTCGATGACTGTCGCCGTATCCTGTCCCCAAGTGTGTAAACTGGAGGGGTTGCCCCAATGATGCTGGAGAATAGTGGCAACCCGCTCGATCACTTGGGGATGAGGGGGGGTAGTAGCACTATAGTCAAGATAAATTTGCATTATTTGACAATCTGAGAAATGAGAGCCAAGGACAAGCAGCTATTCCCAGTTTAGCGGCTTAAGGATTAGAAACCCGCTTTCTTAAAGAAAGTGGGTTTCTGGGTTGATGAGAAACCCGCTTTCTGGGTTGTTGATGAGAAAGCGGGTTTCTGGGTTGTTGAGAAACCCGCTTTCTGGCTTATACTAAGCTTCAGAGGATTTACAGGGGTTAAGTTATGACAGGAATTGAAACAACCATTGTAACAGCATTGACTAATAATTTTATTGACCAAATGATTAAATCGGGGTGGGAGGGTATTAATAAAAATGAGTTATTGAATATCGGGCAGCTTATTAGAGAGGGAAAGTATCTTTTTTTGCGGGAATATACTCAACGTTACTGGGATCGGCACGGCATGATTAAGGTTTTAAAAATGTCTAAGCCGATGGATTTGGAGTCAATTTATATTAATGTCAAATGTTTGGGAAATTTAGTCAGGGATTATTATGATGAAAATTTAGAAAATAAATATCGTGAGAGTAAGCAGCGACGGTTTAACTTTAGGGATGATGGTAAAGAAGATGGTTTACTCTGGGCTAATCAAAAACAATATTTAATGGTACTTGGTGATCCCGGTATTGGTAAATCTACATTTTTGCGAAAAGTTGGGCTAGAAGCTCTCAAGGGAAATCAAGGCAGTTATCAGCATTCTCTAACACCTGTTTTACTGGAGTTGAAAAACTTTAAAGAAAACGAGATTAATCTTCAGGTATTAATTGAAGAGGAGTTTAAAATCTGTGGTTTTCCCAACGTGGAAAAAAATATTAGCAATAAACTAGAAAAAGGAGAATTACTAATTTTATTAGATGGTTTGGATGAAGTGCCAACAGCTAATGTGAATAATGTAATCGAGAAAATCAAAGATTTTGTAGATAGGCATTATAAAAATCGTTTTATTCTCTCCTGTCGCACTGCTGCTAGAACTCATCTTCAACGATTTACCGATATTGAAATTGTCGAATTTGATGATCAGCAAATTCAAAGTTTTATTGAACATTGGTTTAGTTCCGAATTAGATTGCAAAAATGAGACAGCTAAAAATTGTTGGGAACTGTTGCAAAAGGAGGAGTATAAAAGTGCAAAAGAGTTAGCCCATACACCGTTATTGTTGACTTTTTTGTGTTTGGTTTATGATGAAAATCAATCGTTTCCCACAAATCGCAGTCGCCTTTATCAAGATGCGTTACGAATTTTATTGGAAAAATGGTCAGCCGAAAAACGTTTACCTAATCGCGGTTTAGTTTATGAAAATCTCAGTATTGAGCAAGAAGAAATTTTGCTATCTGAAATTGCTTATCAGAATTTTGTAGCAGATAAACTTTTTCTAGAAAAACGAGAAATTGTTAAGCAAATTAAAGATCACCTTAAACAAAACTTAAATGCTCCGCAACATCTGGACGGCGAAAAAGTATTAAAAACTATTGAAATTGAACAGGGAATTTTAGTAGAGCGGGCGAGAGATGTCTATTCTTTTTCTCATTTAACCCTTCAGGAATACCTCACGGCTCAGTATATCTATGACAATGATTTGATTGAAGAAGCAGTTAAGAATTATGTAACAGAAACTCGTTGGCAAGAGGTCTTTTTGTTAGTGGCGGGTTTGATGCGAGGGAAAGCCGATAATTTGTTATTAGCAATGGAGAAAGAAGCCCATAATTATCTTAAAACGCCCCTTGGTCAAAAATTAGTGCCGATTTTGCAATGGGCAGATGAGATGACTAAAGATTCTGTTGATAGTCCGATTAAACCTGTAGGAAGAAGAGCGATCGTCTATTGGCTCTTCATCGCCAACGCCAACGTCACCGCCAACGCCAACTTCATTGTTACCGCCAACGCCAACTTCATCGGTATCGCCATCACCAACAGCATCGACATCGCCTACGCCTACGCCCCCGAGATCGCCTACAAAATCTCCCGTATCTTCTTTACCCCCAAACTCATCGATGAGTTTGTCCAGTTAGTTAACTTATTGGCTCAGGATCGAATTATTTCTAAGGTTAATTTTTCCCAATTAATCGCTGATTTAGAAGCTTTAAAACAAATTATTCCTGATGATAAAGCAACTAGAAAAGAACATCAAGAATTTTTTTATCAATTATTTAAAATCTCGAATACTGCTTTTAATTTAACGCCTGAATTAATTAATTTATCCACCCACCAAGAAATTGGCGAAATAGAGAAGCGTTATTTTTATATTAATAGACTGATTCTCGACTGCCAAAAAGTGGCTGTTAATATTTCCCCCACCGTTTGGCTAGAAATCGAAGACCGAATGCTCCGCGTTCCTTAACTTCTACTTTTTTTCTCAAATCTTGCCTTTCCAATTAGATGAGATTAGCGAATATTAACACTATGAGGATTGGGAGCCTCAAAAACCTTGCATTACCATTTTTATAGAACACAAATTAGTGCAAAAAGAGGACAACAAAGCCTGAAACTCCCGCTTCCTGACTGACTTCAACAATAAACTTTTTCAGCAAACCCTATTTATTGGCGGTAAGCTTGACTGCGATGTTCAATCAGCAAGACGATAACTTGAGACTGACTATCATCAACGGTATAGATAACCCGATAGTCTCCAACGCGGAAGCGATACTTCCCAGCAAATTCTCCCTTTAATGCTTTAATTTGAGGGTAATTTTTCGGTGTTTCTTGAAGGAGTTTTAAACACTTAGCAATCTTCTTTTTTAAGATTGGATCCGCTTCAGAATAAACTTTATTTGCTTTAGCTGTCAAACGGACTTTATAAGTCATCTCAGCTTTCCCAATCAATGAGGCAACCTGATTGTAAATCCATTTCAGCTTCTTTCAAATGTTCCATAATATTCGGGATTGCTCTAATTTCTTGCGTTGCCTTTTCACTTTCTTTATCTGACAAATAAGCGGCAAATTCTAGAATCATCTTTAAATTTTCTACTGATAGGGTTTGTAAATATTGTTGAATCTTTTGCTGCATTAAATCGACCTGTACTAATGTTTCAGAATCTAAAAAATCTTCTGGAGTCGAGGGATTTACTTCAACGTCAGTTAGAGTCATATTTAATCAAGTGCTTCTCTCAAGTTTATTATTTGTATCTTAGCGTGTATTCCGTCTCCCGTCTCCTGTCTCCTGTCTCCCGTCTCCCGTCTCCTGACTCCTGACTCCTGACTCCTTACCCCACAGTTAACTTTATTTTTGTCCAACTACTTAAGACTGCAAATGTATGAAAACGCATCAATTGGGCAAAAGCTCAACGATGCGTTTTTAAGCTCCAAAAACTGCTATAGTTGTCAGCCAGGACCAATCAATTCTGATTAGAGTCAGTGGCTGCGGCTATTTGCATTCTCTGCACCAGATTATCGAGGGCTAATTCTAGATGTAAACCGGCATCTACGGCGGTCCAACCCTGTTCGGTTAGGTGTCGCCATTCAAAGTGTAGGTGCGGACCGGTAGAAAGTCCCGTACTACCCACGCGACCGATAACTGCGCCCTGTTCCACCCATTCTCCCGGTTTGACGGTAATTTCCGAAAGGTGTGCATAACGAGATTCTTGACTACCATCGAGGTGACGTAAAATCACCGTTAATCCGTAACCTCCTAACCAGTCGGCGGTGGCCACTTCCCCCGCGTAGGCGGCTAATACAGGTGTTCCCATTGGTGCGCCTAAATCAGTACCCGCGTGCATGGCCCGATTCCCGCTGACCGGATGATTTCGCCACCCGAAAACCGAGGTAATTTGGGCGGGAAGGGCGAGGGGAAAGATTAAATCGGTGCGTTGAGTTTGGTTAGAATCCGTGGGACTTAAACGGGTGGCGCGCTCATAGGTGGTCGCTTCGCTGATTGCTTCCACTTCTGCGCGAGTCACCGGGGCCAAAGCTAATTTTACGCCATTCCATTCCGGGGGATTGAGGGCTACCACCTGACTGGCAATCACCGTCGGGGCGGCCAGACGTACCGGGGCGCTAGAAGCCACGAGAGTGGGGGCATAACGACGCAGGGAATTATTAGCGATAACCGGCTGATTTCGGGGCTGCCGTCCTACCCGCACGGCTGGATTAGGATTGACACGTACCCGGGCCAGATTAACCGGGGGTAAGGGTTTGGCCACAGTGCTGACCGGCTGACGACGGGAGGCCCGGGCCGCCAGATTACAGCTACCTCCTACCAGTTGACCATTTTGGGCGATGGTTTGGCAACCACTGCGGCGCTCGGTGACAACAACGGAACTGGGGGGGTTAAAGTTTCTGGTATCGATAAAGTTATTTTTACCGCCGGCCCGGGGGGCAAGGGTAGGCATATCGGTTTGATGGTTTTCGGGGATAGCCAGACGGGGGGCGGGATTAGTATTTTCTTTGATAACGGGGGCTTTCAGAGTCGGGGCGGCATTTTCCACTACCGGGGTTTCGCTGCCAGTTTCGGAATTAGCGATCGCATTGGGAGCAAGAGTAATCAGACCGCTGATTACTAAACCGAGACCACTGCATAAACTCAGCTTCTTTTTTAAGGATTTTCCTAGAAAAAGTTTCAATATCACCGATGAAGGATACATAGGGCGGCCTCACTTCTCACAGTTTAGTCAAAAAAATATTTAGACTTGATTATAACCGAGACTGACCCTACCTGCCGGTAGATAGATTTCGCTACTGGCATTGTCCGAGGTTAGTTTAACTTTTAATTCCCCTTGATCGCTTACCCCCGTTATTATGCCCTGATAGCCCTCGAAAACTATCTTTTGACCAAAATTGGCAAAAAGTTCTAAATAGGAGGCTAATAGGTTTTTTATACCGTAATTACAGTAATATTCATAGCCGTATAGTATGGCATCGCTGGTGAGATCGGTTAATTGAGCGATCGAGGTGATTTTATTGCCGGCCAAAGCTTGTAAATTAATACCTGTGGGGGGGACAGGATTAGCCCAATTGATGCCCACTCCGATGACTGCTTGCGGGATGTTTTGGCCTTGAATACGGGTTTCTAGGTTAATTCCCCCTAGTTTGCGCCCTAATAATACCAAATCGTTCGGCCATTTGATTTTAACGGGTATTTCTTGACAATTCAGCTGATGAGCGATGCCCCAAACTGTAGCGAGAACGAGATGGGCAGATTTATCCACCTCTAAATCAAGATTTAACGCCAAAGATAAATATAATCCTCCCTGTTCAGAAATCCACTCCCGTCCCCATTGTCCCCTCCCGGCACTTTGTTGACTAGCAATCACCACAAAAGGCGGATTTTCCCCCGATTCTAACAATTGCCAAGCTTTAGTATTAGTGGAAGGTAATAGCTCAAAGTGATAGATTTTGGTCATAAATTGGGAATTATGAATTATGAATTATGAAGTGGGGAGTATTTTCAGTGATCAGTAAACAGTAAACAGTAATCAGTGACCTGATACTAAATCCGTTGAGTATAGGCTAAATATCAGGACAGGCACTCCTGCAAGGGGAGTGACTCTTAAATGATTACAGATGTATCAGCAGCTGCGTGTAAGCATCCCACCGAAAAACTAATGCGCGGGGGGTTTGGGGGCGGCGCCACGCCCCCAACGGGGGGTTTGGGGGGTAGAACCCCCCAAAAGCTTGGATTGAATGATCAAGTGGGAAGTAATACTAAATCCGTTGAGTATAGGCTACATATTCAGAAGAGGCACTCCTGCACAGGGGTGAATAAATAATCAGTTTTTAATAACCGGATTGAGCATGAAAACTCGCATCTGATCACTAATAACTGATCACTGATTAGGTGCAGGGGAGAGAACGCAGGTACTCACTGAGGTGGGAACGTAAACTGATGCCATGGAAAAGCGGGCCACGACTGCCTAATTCGACGATACTGACAGCGGCCACGGGCATTTCAAACCGATCGCGATAACGGCCCACATCGATACCCATCAGACTACAGAGCATGATCCGGATGGTGGCCTTGTGGGAAACAATCAGGATATTGCCATCACTGTGGGTGTGTTCGATTTCCTCCAAAACGGCCGCCGAACGACGGGCGATATCGATCCCCCTTTCTCCGTTGGGGGGGGCATTCCAAGCCGGATCCGTCAACCAGCGTACATAGAGATCATGATATTGATCGTCAATATCGTTGGGGTGCATACCTTCCCAAAGACCATAACCGATCTCTTGTAATCCCTGGCGGATTTCTAATTTCAGTCCCACCGCTTCACAGAGGGGTTTAGCGGTTTGAATAGCTCTTTGTAGGGGACTGACGTAGGCCGCACGCCAAGGTAGAGAACGATAGACATCGGCGAATTCCTCGGCCATTTCGATGCCTTCGGCAGTCAAACCGGGGTCATTTTCTGGAGTACCACAGTATCCTCCCGTTTTGCTATAGGCCGTTTGTCCGTGTCGTAGAAAATATAACATCAAGCACATAGTTTTTCAGGAGACCAAATCCGGAGCTTTCCTGGTTACTGTTGACTGGTTAGGTTCCCGCTCGCGAGCGCAGGTCATTGCGGAGGTGAGAGCGATCGCCGATGACTTGAAAGAGGGGACCGTGTTCGGCTAATTCGACGATCGTCACCGAGGCCACGGGCATGGCAATTCGATCGCGATAACGGCCGATATCAATGCCTAAAAGAGAACATAACATGATTCGGATCGTTGCTTTATGGGAAACGATCAAAATATGGCCATCATCGTGATTATGGTCGATTTCCTCTAATACTTCCGAACTGCGGCGAGCGATATCGATGCCTTTTTCGCCCCCTGTGGGAGAATTCCAGCCCGGATCTGCTAACCAGCGCACATAATCATCATGAAACTCCCGATTAACCTCGGCTGCGGTTTTTCCCTCCCATTGGCCGTAGGCAATCTCTTTTAATCCTTCCCGTTTGTGGATGGGAATACCTAAGAGATCGCTTAAAGGGGTGGCCGTGGCCATGGTGCGCTTGAGGGGACTAGAATAGATCCCTGTCCAAGGCACATCTCGATAGACAAGAGCGAAATCCTTGGCCATTTCATAGCCGGCCGGGGTTAGTTGCAAGTCTAATCGACCGCAAAAACTACCCGCTTGACTGGCTGTGGTTTCGCCATGACGCAAAAAGTAAAGTTTTAGACTCATTTTTTGGGTTCCTCTTCTATTTGTGACCCTCTCCCACTTATAGTGATACTAAATCCTGTTTAAAAAGTAAAACCCCACACCCCACACCCCACACCCTACACCCTGCCCCTAGGAAAAACTTTTTCAGCAGACCCTATCTATAGTTTTGTAACGGCAATTTTTGCTAAAAATCAATAAGTGTAAACTTTAATCACAAGGTCGATCGAGTCCTGACAAACGTGTTATCTTAAAAACATAAGGCACAAAGGAAGCGACTCAACTTCCTTCCAGGCAAAAAGACCTAGAGCCTGTGCCACCTGCTCTAGATCAACGCAACAGCTAAATCGGACGCAGATTCTCAAAGTTTGTAAAGTAAAGTATGGTTTCGCCTCTGTTGCTCGATATAGGACAGATGGAGTGAGCCGTAATCAGCACCTGAGTCGGTAAACTGAGGAATCTTGATAGTTGACAGATAGACTGTTGTGGGTTCTGTAAACCTCTATTGTATTGAGTCCGTTAATTTTTTAGGAGTCCATATCGTTTGTACAAGATGAAGCCCGCCTCCCTAGGCGGGCCTATTGTGTTTTTAGAAAACCGCCACGAGATATTCCTGTAATTGCAATTGATAACCTGCCTGTAGCTGACAGGGATAATCAAGGGAAAACTCAGGTAAAGCTAATAGAGAACTTTTTTGACAACTAACTAACGCCACATCGAAGCGACAGCTTAAATCAGACCATTGGGGATAAAAGGCGAGAAATATCTGGGCAGCTTGGTAAATTTTCCCTTGTTTACGGTCATTGATCGCTAATTTGCCCCCTAAATCCCAATTGCCAGCACTGCGGGTTTTAACCTCGACGAAAGCGAGAGTCGCCTGAGATTTAGACAAGACGATTAAATCGATTTCACCGCCAGCACTACGCCAACGACGCTGGAGGATATGCCATTGCTGTAATTGCAACCAAGCCGCCACCAAATTTTCGCCCAATTCCCCCACGGTTGTCATATTCAGTGATCAGTGATCAGTGATCAGTTATCAGTGGTCAGGGAACAGGGAACAGGGAACAGGGAACAGGGAACAGGGAACAACGCCGATTTATTGTCCTGTCTTCTGACTCCGAACTCCTGACTACTGGCTACTGTCTCCTGTCTCCTAACCAAGCAGGACAATTTTCGATTTTTACAAGAGGTTTATTACAAAAGTCCTTCTAGACGACGACGGATGCTGTCTAACTCCGCATCGGGAATCTCGGAAAACTCCTCCTCGGCGGGGGGGACTTCCTCTTTTTGCCAATCCAACTCCTCGGCATTGCTTTCGGGGGGAATTACCAACATACCCGCTTCAATCATTTCCGCTTGATAGCCGGCGTCGCGACAAAATTCTGCCACTTCCTCCGAATCAATTTTCTCTACCGTGGGAGTCGGAAAATCCTGTGCCTCTAACAGCAGAGCATAACGGGTGGCATCATCTTCCGATTCAAACATCAACACCTTATTGATAGCTCCCATTTGAATGGTGTGGATACCTTCGTTTTCTGTGCCTGCGTTAAAAAGTAGTACAAATACACGCATAATTACTTAGCGATCGATAAGCGGTGGTCGTCTATACTCATTTTACCGCTCAACTAAACTTACTCAAACTTACTTAAAAGTCTGAAAGCTTAGTCATTCGTAGTGGGTCAAGCACTACAGGATTAAACGGCAAACCCTTTATTCCCTGGTCAATGACATCAGGAATTACTTTTCTAATGATGTT
>NZ_JADBRW010000023.1:0-3565 GCF_020247025.1 Microcystis sp. M109S1 | reverse complement strand
GTCAAGTTTAGAGAGTAAAATCAAACAATTTGAGGAGGAAAGAACCATGCCTTTAATAAGTAATATGGAGTTACGAGGAAGGAAAATTGGTGAGGAAATTGGGGAGTTACGAGGAATAGAACGAGGTAAGGAAATTGGGAAGGAAATTGGGAAGGAAATTGGAGCGTTAGAAAATGCTCGTGATTATATTAAAATGGGTTTAAAAACGCGATTGGGTGACATTCCAATAGAAATTGAGCAAGCTATTGATAAAATTTCCGTATTATCGATTTTAGACGAGTTACTGAAATCGGCACTAACCGTTAATTCTTTTGACGAGTTGCGGCAATTTTTTGAACAATGGTCTCAATAATTTTCTCGATTAAATGAACTAAACAGAGGAAAGATGGTCAGAACTAGAAGCAAGTAGCAATCCCTTTTGCTATAATCGTGATGGCACAGATGAAAACGAGGACAAGTAATTATTACTGACACCTGACAAAGCGCAATTAATCGAACCTTACCCAATAATGTCGAAAACCTCAAACTAATTGGGACTAATAATATTAATGGTACATTGGCGATTCAGGCGATGATTTACTCACTGGTGGTAATGGTAGCGATAATTTTATCTTCAACAGTAGCAATTTGGGAATCGATGCGACCGCCGATTTCATTCCGGGCAGTGATAAAATAGTATTGAGTAAAGCCATCTTTACCGCCTGACAAAAAGATGAAGTATGCTTGTATTTGACATCATCTCTGGAAGACTAGCTACCGTTCGCTGTTCCCTGTTCTCCAAAACCAGAGACTTCGTACCTCACCATTAGGATAACTGCTGTAAATGAAATAACCGACTAATGAAAAAGATAATATTGACTTTACTATTAGCTTGGCTTTTAGTTGCTAACATGAATAGCCAAGGAGTTTTAGCAGTGACGCTCGATTTTCAATGGTTGGGAAATCAAGGCTATACAGCTAAAGGTTCTTTTAGTTATGATGAAAAAACGGCCCCGACTATCTTTTCGGAAAAAAGTTCGGGAAAAATGCGAGTTTTAGAAAATTTTCAGGTATCTTTTTATGATAACAGTGGTCAAGAGATCGCTAAATACGATAATGTCAGCGAGGGAATCTCCTCGGCTAATTATTTTCAGTTTAATTTTAATACCAAAACCGGTCAAGTTTTTGGCTCGATCGATCTGGGGGGTGAAGGGATGGGGGAAATCTATCTTCAAGGGGTGGTTAACGATAATTTGGCACTCTTGCGGGTGGAGTCGGCAGATCTGGTTATGGATGAGGATGATTCACCAGAAATTATCACTCAGTTTTGACTAAATCGATCGGGAAAATAGGGATTATCCTAGCCTAATTTTTCCGCTAATTCTAACCAGCGATCAGTTAAATTATCAATTTTTTGACTTAATTGAGCTAATTCTTCGGTCAGAGCGGTTATTTTAGTAAAATCTTCTAGGGGTTCTCCATAAAGTACCTGTTCAATTTCGGCTTTTTTTGCTTCTAAAATTGGTATTTGTTTCTCGATATCTTCGTATTCTTTTTTCTCTTTAAAAGAGATTTTCTTATTGACAGGTGACGGAGAAGCTTTAACAGTTTTTGGGGTGACTTTTTTTTCTTTTGGTTCCTCCTCCTCTTTTTTCTGATCGAGATAAAGGGAATAATTGCCTGGATATTGACGGATATTACCCCCCGTTTCAAAGGAAAAAATAGTATCAACTACTCGATCGAGAAAATAGCGATCATGGGAAACGACAATCACACAACCGTTAAAGTCCTCTAAATATTCTTCTAAAATTGCTAAAGTCTGCACATCGAGATCATTGGTGGGTTCATCTAAGATTAAAACATTAGGCGCACTCATCAAAACTCGTAGTAAAAATAACCGTCGTCTTTCTCCTCCAGAAAGTTTATAAATTGGTGCATACTGTTGATCGGGAGGAAAGAGAAATTTTTCTAACATCTGGGAAGCGGTAATCACGCTGCCGTCTAGGGTTTTGACTAATTCGGCCACACTTTTCAGATATTCGATCACTCTTTGATTTTCATTGATATTGAGATCATCGGATTGTTGATCAAAGTAACCAATATGAATAGTGGAACCGATGTCAACTGTGCCTGAATCGGGGAGAATTTTCCCGGTAATAATATCCATGAGAGTAGATTTTCCTACCCCATTACTGCCAATAACACCGATGCGATCTTCGGGGGTAAAAATATAGGTAAAATCTTTAATTAAAGTATGATCTCCGTAAGCTTTCGAGATATTTTCTACTTCGATAACTTTTTTACCGATGCGTCTTCCTGCGGTGGCAATATCGACTTTTCCCTCCACCTGTTTAAATTCCTTATTACCCATGGACTGAATGCGATCGATGCGCGCTTTTTGTTTGGTACTGCGCGCTTTTGGTCCCCGGGATAACCATTCTAATTCCCGTCGTAAAACTCCTGCGTGTTTGCGTTGACTACTGGCGATCGATTCTTCCGCTAAAGCTTTTTTTTCTAGATAATAGGCATAATTACCGGAATAAGTAGATAAATCTCCCCGATCGATTTCAATGATGCGATTAGTCACTCGATCGAGAAAATAGCGATCGTGAGTAATTAATAATAATCCTCCCCGAAAACGGGACAAATAACTCTGTAACCACTCCACGGAAAGCGCGTCTAAATGGTTTGTGGGTTCATCCATCAATAAACAGTCAGGATCGGCTAAAAGTGCGGTAGCGATGGCGATTCTTTTGCGATATCCCCCCGATAAATCTCCCACGCGAGCATTAAAATTATCGATACCCAGTTTACTTAAAATAACTTTAGCATTGGTTTCTAAATCCCAGGCCGCAAGTTTATCAATTTGTTGCGAAACCCTTGACAAACGTTCCATAATAGTATCCAGATTTTCTGGCTCATGGACAAGGCGATCGGACAATTCCTCGTATTCCTTGATTAAAGTCATGCTTTCGCCACTATCGGCGAAAACCTGCTCTAAAACCGTTTTATCGTCGTCTAGATCGGGTTGCTGGGGTAAATAGACGATTTTCATCCCGGAATTGATTTGAATTTCGCCACCATCGATCGCTTCTAATCCGGCGATCATTTTCAATAGGGTCGATTTTCCCGATCCATTCGTACCGATCAGGCCGACTTTATCGCGATCATCGAGACTAAAACTCGCATCTTTGACAATTTCCTTGATACCGAAGTCTTTTTTGAGCGATCGAACCGTCAGCAGTGTCATGATTTCTGGGAATAATCCTTCTTTTCTAGTTTGACATACTCCCGCCGTCAAGCTAAGCTAAACGGCTTTTACTTCGGATCACCGATATAGACTCCAAAAGGGTTATAGCTATTGGATCATGCAGGTTAAGCGCCGTTTAGCTTACGCTGTGACGGGGGATTCTTTCCACATTGCTGTTAGAAATTCCGGCGTTGTCAGGTGTAAAGATGAATCAAGCAAAAGTGTAGGGAACTGGAACATCCTTAAACTTAAGGTAATGAATTAGAAGCGGTAGGGAATTTTCTAACATTTTGACACATTTTGAATAGCAGAGAGTCTGACGATGAAGACGCGCGG
>NZ_JADBRW010000229.1:0-11164 GCF_020247025.1 Microcystis sp. M109S1 | reverse complement strand
TGTCAGTCTGTAGAGCGACCATAAGACCAGAACAGATTTACTCTGTTAAGGCAGGTGCGGAACCCCGCAAGGGAAAGAAGCAGAAACCTAAATCGTGAGGTTTGGGAATCACCGTCCGTTTACGGCGGTGAGGATGTCAACGAGAACCTGTACCGCAGGAAGTGACTTTTCGCTATTCCCCCTAGCCGCAGCAATTAAAACACCCGAATCAATAAAGGTTTTGATCACCCATTATCTCCTTGATATCCACCTCTCCTCTCAGCTTTTTCACGTTCAATACCCTCCAGATCCAAGAGACTTTCTCCCGATGCTACAATTGCAGTCCGAATTTTTTGCAGCCGTTTACCCAACTCAGTTTTAGGCTGGTACGATGCTACTGGATCTGTAATAGTTTGCTCCTCAAGACAGAATGATTCGACCAACTCCAAGACTTGCTGCTGTTTGTCGTCGGGTAATGTTCTCCATTTTTCCAGTAATATTTGCTCATTTGTGATAATATCTTCCTGATGGCTAATCCTCATAATTTTTCCTGCACTTACAGGATAACAGAATTTTAGGCGGACTGACGATCGCCCTGCGGCCAAAATATTTTTACTGGCTTTAAGATCTCGGTCATGGTGTACCCACAGCCCTTAATTGTAGGTTGGGTTTCCTTGCGTCAACCCAACCAGGAGTAATCGGTGGGGGTGTTGGGTAAAATCGGTAGCGATCGGCTTTCTCCATGGCTCAGGTTTTAGCATATATTGTGCAAATGCGCTAGTATTTAAACTAAAGCCGTCCTAAAAGGACGGGGTTTGGAACTCAATTTTTCGATGACGACAATAATCGACGAGTTAAGGCAACAATGGCAAGATCGCCTCTCGCAAACAGAGGATTCCTTAACCGATCGCCAACGGGATACCATTATCAATTGGTTACTCGGTGAAGATAGCCAACGTTGGGAAAATTTAGATGAGAGAGATTTAGAAATCGCTAAACGGGGATTAGTCTATCTTTGGCAAATTTTGCGGCAACGCTATCTCAAAGTTAGTCCCACCCGCGCCTATCGTAACCTGATCGATCGTCTCGGCGCTTGTGTCACTCTCCGGCAAAAAATTCGCACTTGGGTTTCCTTAAGTCGCGATCGTCAGCAAGCGGTGGCCGATGTCTTGCAAGAAATTATTCAAGAGATGTTAAATAGCGATCGCTATCTGCAATCCCAGTTAGCATGGATCGCTCGTTGTACCAACGATCAAGCTACTCGCGATCGGCTGCTGTTAGCCACCCTAGAGGAATACGCCCTGCGTCCGATCCGCAATCAACCCCTGTTAGCCTATCGTTTTGTTAATTATCTCCGTCGTCAAGCGAGGAGCGGTATCACTAATGTGCCGAGGGAAGAAATGATCCGGATTCTCTCCGATGAAATTAGTGGCGATGAGGGGGAAAATAGCTTAAGTTTACTGGATCAAAATGCGATCGCTACCTACGAAGATGAACGCACTGGCCAAGAAGCGCAAATTCTCCGGGTAAAAGTTCAAGAGAGTTTTGCTAGGTATCTAGAGGAAAATGTTAGTCCGGAGGCGGTGACTTGGTTTAACCTCTATCTAGGCGGCCAAAGCCAAGATGCGATCGCCAAAAAGATGAATATTCCCATTCAACGGATTTATCGTCTCCGGGAAAAAGTTGGCTATCATGCGATTAAGGTTTTTGCCCTCAAGGAAGAGGCAGAATTAATCAGTGAATGGTTAGAAATCAGCCCGAAAGAGCATAATTTTGGCTTAACTCTCAGTCAATGGCAAATTTACTATGCAGCCCTTTCTCCCACGGGTAAAAGCGTTATCGATGGCTTAAAAGCGGGTAAAACCCTTGAGGAAATCGCCAGCGAATTAAACTGTAAACGCACGCAAGTGGTCAAAGAATGGACGCAACTTTATCTAAGCGCCCAAAGTCTCAGGACAAAAACCTAATCAGTAATCAGTAATCAGTGATCAGTGATCAGTAATCAGTGATCAGTAATCAGATGCGAGTTTTAAGTGAGTGGTATTCAGTGAGAAGTATTATAGTCATTTCAGATAAGTCTGATACAGTCTAGACCGATCAAACCCTTATCAACTCTGGCATTCATATTCTCAATCTTAATTGAAATGACTATAAATGGCAGTTTCCTACTGTCTTTTCACTGATTTTTGATTTTTGACTTCAAAAAATATGTGGATTATTAGCAAAAAAGTCGGGGTATTTACCCATTATTTAACCCCTACGGGTACATTTACCCCCAGCATCGACAAAGCCAGTAAATTTTCTTCTCGGGAAATGGCGGATATTATGGCTAAAAAATACGGGGGAATAGTCGAGGCAATGAAATAATTATGACCATTGGCATTTGGATTTTAGGTGATCAATTATGGACAGGACAAGCGGCATTAGCTAATCGTCAAGCCTATGCACGGGAAACACCGGTTATTTTAATTGAATCCCACAATCATATTCGACAAAGACCCTATCATCAGCAAAAATTAGTTTTAATCTGGTCGGCGATGCGTCATTTTGCCGAAGAATTAAAAACTTTAGGATGGTCTGTCACCTACGAAGTTGCTGAAGATTTTGAACCGATTTTATCTGCTTGGATTGAACGATTAGGCATTAAAGAATTACAGATTATGATGCCTAATAATTTACCTTTTCTTAGATTAATCAAAAATCTGAATTTAGACTGTGTTATAACCCTAATTGATAATAATCACTTTCTCTGGACTAGGACAGATTTCAATAATTGGGCTAAATCTCGTAAAAGACTATTACTAGAGGATTTCTATCGAGAAAGTCGTAAAAAATGGCAGATTTTAATCGAGGATAATCAACCGATAGGAGGACAATGGAACTTTGATAAACAAAACCGCAAACCGCCCAAGGATGGATTAAAAACTGCTGCTCCTCTTTGGTTTGAACCCGATGAAATTACCCTTCAGGTTATCGCTGATGTGGAAGCTTTAGATATTACTAAATATGGAAAAATCAAACCTTTTCGCTGGGCAGTAAACCGCAGACAAGCTTTACAGGTTTTGGAGCATTTTATCACTAATTGTCTGCCTAACTTTGGCCCCTACCAAGATGCGATGATAACGGGAAAAGAAACCCTCTGGCATTCCCTATTATCTCCCTATCTTAATCTAGGATTATTAACGCCATTGGAAGTGATTCAAGCGGCAGAAATTGCCTATAAAAAAGATAATTTAGCCCTAAATAGCATCGAAGGATTTATCCGTCAGGTGTTGGGATGGCGGGAATATATGCAGGGAATTTATCATTATCTGGGAGAAGATTACGCTAATCATAATTGGTTTGAGCATCAACAACCCTTACCGGCTTTCTTTTGGGATAGTAATCAAACCGAGATGAATTGCCTCAAACAAGTATTATCACAGGTGGAAAATACCGGTTATGCCCATCATATTCAAAGATTAATGATTTTGAGCAATTTTGCCTTAATTTTTGGTTGCTCTCCCCCAGCAGTTGAGAACTGGTTTCATAGTGTTTTTATCGATGCCTACGATTGGGTAATGCAGACTAATGTGTTGGGAATGGGACAATTTGCCGATGGGGGAATTCTCGCCTCTAAACCCTACGCCGCCTCGGCCAACTATATTGATAAAATGAGTGATTATTGTCGGGGTTGTGTGTATAAAAAAAATGAACGAGTCGGGGAGTTTGCCTGTCCTTTTAACTTTCTTTACTGGGATTTTTTGGCACGACATCGAGAAAAATTAAAGTGCCAAGGTCGAGTTAATATGATTTTAGGTCATCTCGATCGAATGTCGGCAGCTGAACTTAATCAAATGCGCTGCCAGTCCAACCAATTAAGAGCTATCAGTCGTCAGCTTTGAATCAGTTATCAGTTATCAGATGCCAGTTTTTAGTTCACTGTTTACTGTTTACTGCTCACTGAAAAACCCCCAAACCCACTATGATAATTGCTATATGAGTAAATCTAAGGAAAAAAACCGGATTGCCTATCAGGAATTTGGAGATCAAAGTAATTCCCAAGCTTTTGAGCGTTCCATTCCTGAATTACCCCCGAATCAGCAGAATTTGCGAGTACAAACCTCCCGCTCTGGTCGTGCGGGAAAAACCGTTACCATAGTTACAGGTTTTCAATGTCAAACCGAAACTCTGACTAAATTATTAAAACAGTTAAAAACTGCTTGCGGAACGGGTGGTACAGTTAAAGAAAATGCCATTGAGATCCAAGGAGATCATCGCCAAAAAATTCTACAAATTCTCATTGAATCGGGTTACAAAGCCAAAATTAGCGGAGGATAGCTAAAAATCATGATTCCCTCTTGGTTGCTTATCGGTGTCGTGGGATTTTTGGTCGCGTTAGGTGGGGGATTACTTAATTCTCGGGATGTACGTTGGTTTGCGCGATTGCGTCGTCCCGATTGGTTAACCTTTGAAAGATTAATCCCTCTTATCTGGACAATTATCTATATTTGTGGGGCAATTTCTGCTTATTTAGTCTGGGAAGCGCAACCGGCTAATCGCTGGTTTTTGATGGCTTTTTATCTGTTGGTGGAATTGACTATTACTGCCTATACTCCCGTCACCTGTAAACTACGCAGTCTCAAAGCGGGAACGATTATCGGAGGTACGGGTTTTTTCTTGGGTTTTCTTCTGGCGCTATTGGTTTTCCCTGTTTCTTCTTGGGCGGGCATCCTACTCCTACCCTACCTGATTTGGAGTCCGATCGGTACCTATGTGACTTGGGAAATGATCCATCTCAATCCTAGGGATGTCTAGATAGGTAAAGTGGGATGTGTTAATTTTTAACACATCCCACAGGTCTTATTGCCATCTACCAACTTGAAAATCTAGACTGTTTTTATCGCCCTAACTCGCTCTACCTTTACCTTGCGAGGACTGGAGCAATCAAGGAAGTTAGGAACCTCCTGACGACAGTGAGGACAATACCATTAGGCACGACCAACCCCAAGGTGACGAAGGGTAATTCCCGAACACATAGGGCAGTTGTGCATGGATTGTTAGACTAATTTTAAACATTTTTAAAATTGTCTTACCTCCTGAAATAATCCTAAACAAAATCGCCGCTCTTTAACTCTAACTTTAGGTATATTTCCCAGAAAATACCTAGGGATGAGGACGGAAAAGATGGGAATGTTGCGGGTGATAAAGTTGCGATCGAGTTCCTGTAATCTGGTTTAAAGCGGGACTAATTAGATAAAGGGTAGTTCTAGTTAAATTTTCTCGATGGGTTAATTGGGCCATCTCTGACAGGGGGACAACCCAGATTTTTTCGTCGGGCCAACTGAGACGGAAACAAACGGCCACCTGTTGCTCTGGCTGGTAGTATTCTAGGAGTTTTTCCTGGGCTTTGTCAACATGACGGGCGGCTAAATATAGGCATAAACTGGCTTTATGGGCGGCTAAAGAGGCTAATTCTTCACTTTCTGGCATAGGAGATGCTTTCCCTTCCACCCGAGTTAGAATAATTGTCTGGACTAATTCAGGAATCGTTAATTCTAGGGCCAATTTGGCCGCTAATCCTTGAAAGGCACTAATTCCGGGGATTAGCTGAAAGGGGATATCCGCTGCTGTCAAAAGATGAATTTGTTCTTGGATGGCACTATAGAGACTTAAATCCCCCGATTGCAGTCGCACCACCGCTAAACCCCGACGCACGCGATCGATCATTAAAGGGATAATTTCCTCTAGGGTGATGCTACTGGTGGGAATTAACTCGACATCTTTACGAGTGTCCTCAAGAATCTGTTTGGGGACGAGGGAATTAGCAAAGAGGATAACATCGGCTTTTTGGAGAATTTTATAGGCTTTTACCGTCAATAATTCCGGATCTCCGGGACCTGCACCAATAAAATAGACGGCCGGGAGGAGAGGAGAGGAGTCAATTAAAGTCATACTAAATCCTGTTTAAAAGGGGTGTGGGGTGTGGGGTGTGGGGTGTGGGGTGTGGGGAAGGAAACCTCTTTCATCTGTGGGGGTGAAAATTTTTTCATCGGGACTGACTCGGAGAATACTGTCTTCTGAATACTGAATCCGATCATTAACCTGAACATTTGTATTTAATTACGGTGAAACTGACTATACAATATTAATGATAAAGCACGGTCAGCATTGACAATGATTAGCGATCAGTCCCTCCCCCCCCAAAATATTGAAGCGGAAGAATCTATCTTAGGTGGTATTTTACTAGATCCAAAAGCGTTAGGTAGAATCAGTGATTTTTTAATTCCAGAAGCTTTCTATGTGAAAACCCATCAAGATATTTATCGTGCGGCGCTTGCTTTACAAGGGAAGGGAAAACCGACGGATTTAATGACGGTTAGCAGCTGGTTACAGGATAATTATCTGCTGGAAGAAATCGGGGGAATGCCGCGATTGTTACAATTAATTGAGCGCACTGTCTCGGCTGCCAACATCGATCGCTATGCTGAATTAGTGATGGATAAATATATGCGTCGTCAGTTAATTTCCACCGGGGGAGAAATTATTGAGTTAGCCAGGGATACGACGCTAGAATTAGAAAATGTTTTCGATGAATCGGAACAAAAGATTTTTCGTCTCACCCAAAAACGACCCCAAGAGGGTTTAATTTTTCTGGGGGATACTTTAATTGAAACTTTTAACGAAATTGAGAAAATGCAGGAGACGACCACTCTACCCGGTATCGAAACTCAATTTTATGATCTCGATGCGATGACCAGTGGTTTACAACCCTCGGATTTAGTTATTATCGCGGGTAGGCCTTCCATGGGAAAAACTTCTTTTGCTCTTAATATTGCCTATAATATCGCTCAACAGAATTTACCTGTGGCTGTCTTTAGTTTGGAGATGTCCAAGGAACAATTAGCCCAACGTTTGTTATCGAATGAGGCTAAAATCGAAAGTAATCGGATTCGCTCGGGCCGTTTGGGACAAAATGATTTAGAGAAGGTTCTTGGGGGACTAGAAAAGTTATTAAATTTGCCCATATATATCGATGATAGTGCCAATTTAAGTGTAATTCAAATGCGTTCCCAAGTGCGGCGTTTACAGGCAGAAAAAAAGGGGCAAATGGGATTAGTTTTAATCGATTATCTGCAATTAATGGAAGGGGGAGGTGATAATCGTGTTCAGGAACTTTCTAAAATTACCCGCAGTCTTAAGGGTTTAGCGAGAGAAATTCATGCTCCGGTAATTGCTCTTTCTCAGTTAAGTCGCGCTGTGGAATCTCGCAATAATAAAAGACCGATGATGTCCGATTTACGCGAGTCGGGATGTTTAGCGGGTGATAGTTTAGTTGAGTTAGCCGATCCTCGTGCTAAAGTGCCAATTTGTCAGTTAGTTAATTGCTCTAATTTTACGGTTTTTGCTCTTAATGAGGAAACAATGAAATTAGAAAAAGCACTGGTAACTAAGGTCTTTTCTACAGGATTTAAGCCAGTTTTTCGATTAACAACTCGTTTAGGTCGCACGATTAGAGCTACAGCCAATCATAAATTTTTTACTGTCCACGGTTGGCAAAGATTAGATGAATTAAATATCGGTAATTATATCGCTTTACCTCGCTCTCTGAGTAATTCAGACCTAAGGTTTAATTGGGATGAAGTTATGGCAATTCAAGCGGATGGAGAGACAGAAGTGTATGATTTAACAGTAGATAAATTACATAACTTTATTGCGAATAATATCATCGTCCATAATAGTATCGAACAGGATGCGGATTTAGTTATGATGTTATACCGAGATGAATATTATAACCCCGATAGTCCCGATCGAGGTGTGGCCGAAGTAATTATTACTAAACACCGTAACGGTCCCACCGGCACAATTAAGCTACTTTTTCAACCAGAATTTACCAAGTTTCTTAATCTTAAACAAAGTCGCTCTAATTATTAAAATGCAAGCAACTATTAATTATAAAACTCCCAATTGGCTCTTAATACTTTTGGCAATTATCCTAACTCTCGGTGTGGTTTTTCGTTTTGCGAATATCGATAAAAAAATCTATTGGCACGATGAATCCTACACCACCATTAGAACCACTGGTTATCAAGCAAAGGAAATCGCTGATACTATCTTTCAAAATCGTCTTTTATCTACCACAGAATTAGGAAAATTTCAGCAACTGAAACCCGAAAGTAATGTTGTTGATACAATTAAATCTCTTGCTAAAGAAGACCCTCAACATCCACCTTTATACTTTATTATCTCTCGCTATTGGGAAAAAATATTCGGTTTTTCTCCCGTTTCTTCCCGCAGTTTAGCGATTGTTTTTAGTCTTCTCTCCCTGCCATTTATTTACTATCTATCCCTAGAATTATTTGCGCCGAAGTTAACGGCAATTTTAGCAGTAATTTTATTGGCACTCTCTCCAGTTGATATAATATTTGCTCAAATGTCTCGTCAGTATAGTCTTTTGGTTCTGTTAACGATAATCAGTCAATTACTGCTGTTAAAATGCCTCAAGAAAAGAACTATTGTTAATTGGTCTTTATACACCATCTCTAATACTCTCGGACTCTACACCCATCTGTTTTTTATTCTCAACTTATTTGCTCAAGCAGCCTTTATACTTTGGTATCTTGTTATGAAACCAGAGCGAAAAAATAACTTGATATTTTTCCTGTTATCTGGGTTAACAATGATGATTTTATATATACCCTGGTTACAGGTTTTTTTAACTAACTCTCAAAGGGCCTTTAACTCCACCAGTTGGGCTGCCGTTAACTATCTCGATTGGGGATTAATCAGTAAATTATGGATTCTAGGTTTTACCTGTCTATTTAGTGATACCGACTTCGGTTTTAATAACATCTTCACCTATATATATAGACTGTTTTTTTTAAGCTTAACTATCTATGCTTTTTATCGAGTTTATCGCTATAATAACCCGATAGCTTTTACTTTTCTGATTACCTCAACCCTAGGGACTTTCCTAGCTTTAGTCATTCCAGATATAATTTTTACTACCACTAGATCAACTGTCACCCGTTATCTAATTGCATCCTTTCCCACTATCTATATAACTGTGGCTTTTTTCTTGTCACAATTGCTTAATCAAGGCAAAATTTTAGGTAAAATTATCTTGACTTTTTTGTTAACTGCTAGTATAATATCGAACTTCAATAATGCTCTTTCCGAAACCAGTTGGGCAAAAGTTCCTAGTTATTGGAATGGCGAAGTTGCCAGAAAAATCAATGCTGTACCCAATGCCATTATTATCAGCGACGAAGGTAATGACTGGACTAACTTAGGTGATTTGCTTTCCCTTAATTATCGTCTTAATGCTGATGTACAATACTTCCTGACTACCACTAACCCCGATACCGATAAGTTAAAAGAAGTCCTAGAAATTCCCCGCGTCAACTTATTTCTTTTTCGTCCTTCCAATCGGTTATTACTTGCCTTAGATCAATTCGATATTCGTCTTGATTATTTCTATCCCTATGGTCAATTGTGGCGAGTGAAGAAATAGGTAAATATATATTTTGGGTCAATCTAGCCTGAAAGAGTTGAGCAAAGCTGGTATTATAACCAGTTAAAACCGTTAATCTTCATCTTAAAGAAATGACTTTTCTAATTCCGATCAGCGTTTGGCGGCAAATTCTTAAAAAGTTCCCTATACTACTATTCTTAGCATCTTTTCTCATAGTCCTACTCTTAGGCTATTTTTCTGCCGCTTTCTCTCAAAGTCGAGATCCTGATATCCGCGGTGTTTGGATTACCACCAACGATACAGCGATGCTGATGGACAGGGATAAACGACAACAAGCGATCGAGCAATTAGTTAATCTTAATTTTAATGCTATCTATCCCGTGGTTTGGAATTCCGGTTATGCTCTCTATCCTAGCGCGATCGCTCAACGGGAAGGAATACAGCCTTTTGTGCCTACGGGAGCGCAAGGACAAGATATCTTAGCAGAATTGGTGGAACAAACCCGTGGAAGGGGATTATTAGTCATTCCTTGGTTTGAATTCGGATTTATGGCTCCTCCCACCTCAGAATTAGCCTTAAAACATCAGGACTGGTTAACCCAAAAACGGGACGGAGGGACCACTTGGGTAGGGGCAGCCGGGGAGGTAGTCTGGTTGAATCCTTTCCGTCCCGAGGTGCAGAATTTTCTGCGGGAGTTAGTCTTGGAAGTGGTGGGACAATACGATATTAACGGCATCCAATTCGACGATCATCTGAGTTTACCCAACGAATTCGGCTATGATCCCTATACTATCGCCCTTTATCAACAGGAAACCGAAAAAACTCCCCCGGCTAACCCCCGGGATCCCGAATGGACAAAATGGCGGGCCGATAAAATCACCGCTTTTCTGGCTAATCTCAAAGAATCAATTGAGGCAATTAAACCGAATATACTGCTTTCGATCGCCCCTAATCCCTACGAATTCGCCTATAATGGTCATTTACAGGATTGGCTCGGTTGGGTGCGGCAAGGATTAGTCGATGAGTTAATCGTACAGGTTTATCGTCCCGATCTGCCCAGTTTTCTCAAACAATTAGAGCGTCCCGAAATTCAGGAAACCCAGCAAACTATCCCCACCGGTGTGGGAGTTTTAACCGGTTTACGCAATCGACCGATTGCCCTACCCTTTATTGAAGAAAAGGTATTGGCTGCTCGTCAACGGGGTTTAGGGGTGATTTTCTTCTTTTATGAAAGTCTCTGGCAGCAAGCTTTGGAACCTCCAGAAACCAGAAAAGCGGCAATTCAAGCGCTGTTTTCGCAACCAATCACTCCCCGTCTTCCCGTGGTGGAAAATATTCCCTTAGTTAGTACACCTGAACCTGTTGACCAGCCAGAACTAACCCCCACACCTCCCCCCTTAGCACCAGACGGTATCGAAATTCCTGTAATTCCCCCTCCGGGTAGTTAATAGCAATTTTTGCCCACAGAGTCAATGCCACTGGCCGCTTGACCCCCCCCTGAACGGTTACAAAATTATTTTCATCGAAAATTTGGGTCTGAAACCCCGTCGTTCTACGACGGCTTTACCGTTAAATACTAGCGCATTTACCAAATATATGCTAAAATGTGAGACATGGAAAAAGCCTACTCGTTCCGATTTTACCCAACACCCGAACAAGAGTCGCTATTGCGGCGCACCTTGGGCTGTGTAAGATTGGTTTACAATAAAGCTCTCCATCTCAGAACACAAG
>NZ_JADBRW010000228.1:0-10703 GCF_020247025.1 Microcystis sp. M109S1 | reverse complement strand
TCAGGGAAGATAAAGTTTTCGTGGGGTTGGTCTTGGGGAGCCATCCAAGCTCTCAGACCTTCGTTAAGCAGAATATTTTTAGTGTAGAAGGTTTCAAATTCCGGGTCTTCCGCCGCTCTCAATTCCTGAGAAACGAAGTCATAGGCCCGCAGATTAAGCGCTAATCCCACCACACCCACAGCACTCATCCATAAACCAGTCACGGGGACAAAGAGCATGAAGAAGTGTAACCAACGTTTGTTGGAGAAAGCGATGCCGAAGATTTGCGACCAGAAACGGTTCGCAGTGACCATGGAGTAGGTTTCTTCCGCTTGGGTGGGTTCAAAAGCCCGGAAAGTGTTGGAACCTTCACCGTCTTCAAACAGGGTATTTTCTACCGTGGCTCCGTGAATAGCACAGAGAAGCGCACCACCGAGGATACCAGCCACTCCCATCATGTGGAAGGGGTTCAGTGTCCAGTTGTGGAAGCCTTGGAAGAAAAGAATGAAACGGAAGATACCAGCCACGCCGAAGCTAGGGGCAAAGAACCAGCTAGACTGACCGAGGGGGTACATCAGGAAGACACTGACGAACACCGCAATCGGGCCAGAGAAGGCGAGGGCGTTGTAAGGACGAATGCCGACTAAACGGGCGATTTCAAACTGACGTAGCATGAAGCCAATCAAGCCGAAAGCACCGTGGAGAGCGACAAAGGGCCATAAACCGCCGATTTGACACCAACGGGTGAAGTTACCTTGGGCTTCCGGTCCCCAGAGAAAGAGGATGGAGTGGCCGAAGGCATCGGCGGGGGTGGAGACGGCTACAGTCAGGAAGTTGCCGCCTTCCAGGTAGGAACTGGCTAACCCGTGGGTGTACCAGGAGGTGACGAAGGTGGTGCCGGTTAACCATCCACCTAGGGCCATGAAGGCGCAGGGGAAGAGTAGTAAACCAGACCAACCGATGAAGACGAAACGGTCTCTTTTGAGCCAGTCATCGAGAGCATCAAACAGCCCTCTTTCTGGGGCGCGTCCGACAGCAATGGTCATGGGGGTTTTCTCCGAAAAATGTATATTATTGCTAAGATTCCGCCCTCTCCCCTCCATCCATCTGAGCAGGCGAGCAGATGTGTGGAAGAATTGTGAGAAATCTTTACTTTTCTTAACTTACACTATTTTGGAAAAAATGGCTAATGTTTTTCAGGTCGATCCTAAGAAAATCTAAAATTTTTCGGGGAGACCACTTCCTGCGCGACGTTCGGCGATGCTCAGTCGAGCCGTTGCGGGGGGAGACCACTTCGTGCGCGTTGCGGGGGGAGATGGGGATTTGGGGAGATATGCCGCCTCAATTGCTTGGTATTATTGTCTTCACGTCTTGAGCGGAATGCTAGACCCCTCTGTGCGGTAACTATCCCCAAATTGAGGTGATTAAACCCCACAGTGCGCTATTAAGTTTCATTTAGGGGGTGTTAGACCGATGGAAGTGGGATACTAGGATAGAGGGGATTGCTCGATCGCAGGGGGCGGTATAATTAATAGTTAGACACCCTGTATTGGCAGTAGGGAGAGCCAGAGAATTCCTTGTAAGATTTATGAGTGTATTGATAGAACTTTTGGTAAAGTTGTTACTGATTAAGTCCTCTAGCAAAAACTGTGCTTATGCAAATTTTGGGAAATATCAGTCGAGGTGGTTTTGGTCGTGTTGAGAAAATCAAAACGCGAGACGGAGATATAGTTGCAAGAAAGGTGTTTGATCCGCTTCCAGATATTGTTGCTGCTGCTGATATTTCAAAGTTGAAGAAGCGATTTCGGAGAGAAGTTCGGGTGCAGTCATCCCTAAGTGGTGACTACTTTATTCCGGTTCTAGACTCAGATCTTGAGTCTGAAAATCCGTCATTTATCATGCCTCTTGCTGAAAAAAACTTTTGGGAAGAAATTCAGGATTCTCGTAGTAAAAATAAAATTCCTCTAGAGTCTCTAGCTGATATTCTCAATGCCCTAGAAGAACTTCACTCTCTAGGTTATGTCCACCGAGATCTAAAACCACAAAATATTTTATTTCAAGCAGGACGCTGGAAACTGTCAGATTTTGGACTTGTGCTGCCTGTAACTGGTGCAACAACTAAGTTAACATCACTAGACTCAGCGTGGGGAACAGCAGGATATTGTGCGCCAGAGCAAGCGGAAGATTTTCGGAATTCCACGCCAAGTGTAGATATATACGCTTTTGGCTGCATTCTTCATGATTTATATGGGAGTAGTCCACGAGTACCTTACCAAAAGTATTCTATTCAGAGTCCAGTTGGAATGATTATTGAAAAATGTACTGAATTTAGCCCTAAGAAGAGGTTTAAGAGTATAGTTTCGCTCCGAGGAGCGTTGCTCAAAATTTTATCAGAGCCTCAAAATCTTGCACCTAGCCCCAATGCTAAAGAATGGGCAGAGAATCTTCAAGATTTGACTGATTGGAATATTCAAAAGCTTGAAAGCTTTGCTCGTTTTATTAAATCAATACAAGATCAATCCGACCTTTGGGTTATTTGTGAAGCACTTAATGAATATGTTTTTAATGCTATGCATAAGCTGGAGTCAGAACTCTGGCAGGTAGTAGCTTTAGTCTATTGTGATTGGGCGCATGGCTCTTTTGATTTCAATTACTGCGACGTGATTATTAGTCGTTTAGAGGTCATCTTTCATTTGGGAAACCTTGATTCTAAATCGGCAGCAGCTATTGCAGGTGCTGAATTGGGATATTCACATAATCGATGGTTTGTCATGGGGCGAGTTGTTCGGATGTGCGGATCGGATTTAGAGGACTTAGTGGCACAACGTATTGCCATTGAAATACGTGTTGAAGAGGTACATAAGCAATTTATCTACTGTGCCTCTGAAAGTAAACATAGTGTGAGCGACTACCATCCACAAATTGTTGAAGTTTTAACAAATCAATAGATTTAAAGAGTTTGAACATACTGATGCTGCCAGATATCTAACAACCGCAATGCGCCGGAACTTTAGAGTATAGTGCGATCGCCGATATTGTAGGGTGCGTTAATAAAATGTAACGCGCCTTATTTTGTTTTAACGCAAGCGATTGTCTCGCAGTAGATTCTGATCAGGATTTTGTAGGCTGCATTCCCCAAGACAACCCCTAATTACTCCGCCAATAAATTCCTGGGAACGCACCAAGATTATGGACTTTGAGCAAGCGATAGCATCTTTAGGGTGCGTTCCCCGAAGCCTTTGGGTTTTGCCAACCAGATTTGGACAGAACTATAATAACAATTGTACTTAATCATGTACAACTCTGATGAGCGTCAACATTGTCAACTTTAGTGAAGCCCGAAAAAACTTTAAATCTGTAATAGATACAGTAGCCAATGATAAAAACTGTACTTTCATTGTCAGAGGAGATACAGAAGATGTTGTTATCATGTCTAAAAGTTATTATGACAGTCTGATGGAAACAGTTTATCTCTTAAAATCTCCGGCTAATGCTCAACATCTAGAAGAAGCGATCGCAGAATATAAAGCAGGTAAAACACAAGAACATGATTTAATCGATGCGTAAGTTGGCTTGGGGTAGTAAAGCATGGAAAGATTATCTTTATTGGCAATCTCAGGACAAGAAAACCCTGAAAAGAATCAATCTGCTGATCCAAGATACTCTATCCAATCCCTTTGAAGGAATCGGTAAACCTGAACCCTTGAGAGAGAATTTGTCAGGTTTTTGGTCCCGTACGGATGAAGCTAATCGTCTTGTCTATGTTGTCGATGATCATTATCTAACAATTATTTCCTGTCGCTATCATTACCAAGATTAGCTATTGCTGTAGGGTGCGTTCCCTAATCTGGCTCCTACTGCTGCACCGATAGATTTTGGGGAACGCACCATGCTAATTCATTCAAGCAAGTGATTGCCAGCTAACAACGCCTCTGCACACTAACTGCCGAGAGTTAATCGGTTATGATGCTAGGGTTATCCCCACAGTGAACAGCAATCAGTGAACTGAAAACTCACATCTGATAACTGATAACTGATCACTGACTTCCCAACCCCTGCTATACAATGGTTTTTGACTTGTTTTTTGGAAGGGAACGCTAAACTATGTATTCGATCGATATTACCCTGAAACTCTCCCCCATCCCCATTTCCGTGCAGCGCAAGGAAGAAGCAGCAGCAGACGCTTTGTATCAAACAATTATTAACGCTATGCGATCGCCAAATCCGGAATTATTAGAATTAACCTGCGAAAAACAAACCGATAAAAAGGTGGCGGTTTTGAGCGATCAGATCAGTGCGGTGATTGTTTCACAAAAATCCGGGGCTGCCTCCACTGGTAGAGCGCCGGGGTTTGTCGCTTTAGCCACAGAATAGTTCTTTAATCAGTTATCAGTGAGCAGTAACCAGTAATCAGTGACAAGAAAACGGCAACCGCCTAGATAACACTTTCCACTCAAAACTCAAAACTCAAATCTGATAACTGAAAAGGCTGACAGCTAAAAAACTGATAACAAGGGCCGAATCTAAAACCCAATTGGTTAAGCTAAAAGCTTTGATGCACTTAGTTTCTAACCTTCTTTTTAGGCAGGAGAATTGCCAGATTCTTTCTGGGAGCCTCTTGCCTGTTGACTCTTGCCTCTTGCCTTCAGAAGCTGATAACTGATAACTGATAACTGATAACTGAAAAGGCTAATAATTCATGACTATAAAAGTAAAAGACCTCTGGTTTAGCTGGCCGAATGGGAAATCAGTATTAAATGGCTGCTCTTTGCAAGTTCCCAGAGGAGAATTTTGGATGTTGTTGGGGACAAATGGCAGCGGTAAATCAACCCTGCTGCGGCTCTTAGCGGGATTATTAAAACCTAGTCGCGGGGAAATAGAGATACCTAACCCCCTCGGTTTTGTTTTTCAAAATCCCGACCATCAGTTAGTTATGCCAACAGTGGGGGCAGATGTGGCTTTTGGGTTGGTATCCGAGGGTTTATCCACGCCGGCAATTCGGGCGCGGGTGCGGGAATCCCTAGGGGCGGTGAATTTATTAGAAATGGAAAAACGACCGATCTATGCTCTCAGTGGCGGACAAAAGCAAAGAATCGCCATTGCGGGGGCTTTAGCTCGTCATTGCGAGGTTTTGCTCTTTGATGAACCCACCGCCCTTTTGGATGGGGATACCCAGTTAGAATTAGTCTCTCAAGTGCAGAAATTGGTCAAAAACCGGGGGATTACGGCCCTTTGGGTGACGCATCGCCTGGAGGAATTGGATTACAGCGATGGGGCATTTTTGTTAGAGGGGGGCAAGGTAACGGATCAGGGAAATCCCCTAGACTTAAAAGCGAGATTATTGGCAAGTGCGGCGGTTGAATCTTAAATTTTTTGTTAATATCATTAGGATGCTGTTTTTTAGAACTGCCTTTAATGCCACACCAATCACTCTCAAAGCCATGGTTAATTCCTCTGATCGTTCCCTTCTGCTGGTTGACGGCTACAACGTCATCGGCTCTTGGCCGTCCCTGAAAAAAATTAGCGATCGCCACGGTCTCGAACCGGCGCGAGACAAGTTAATTGAAACCTTAATCGGTTACACCCACCATCAGGGTTATCAAACCCAAATCGTCTTCGATTCCTACCTTCAAGATACCCCCGGCAGCCAGGAACGCTACACTAACCATTTATCGGTTTATTTTACCGCTCACGCTCAAACCGCCGACACCTATATCGAGAAAACCTGCGCTGATTTTTGGCACGATCGCGCCCCAGCTATCGGACGGATTATCGTCGCTACCTCTGATAATGCCCAAAAAATGACCGTTATGGGTTATGGGGCCCAGTGGATTTCCGCTCAACGTCTGGAAATCGAGGTGGATTTAACCGGTCGTCGTCTGAGACAATCCCAGAGTTCTTCTCAAAGTCCCAAAGGGCGTTTTTTATTCCATTCTCTCGATGCTAAGGTGCAACAGAAATTAGAGAAAATGCGCCACGGAATTAGTTATCAAAAACCTTGACAAATTACCTCAAATATGTATCGACAAAAATCCCCCTTAGAGGCACAGGTAACTGTGTCTCTAGGTTTTTAAAGGTCAGTTGCGGTCTGGGGGATTTTGTCAAAAGCTGGCCCCTCTAAACCACTGGTGTCACAGTTGCAATTCTGCTAAACCTAAATAATAAATTCCCGTGGGTGTCACTTGGAAGCGACAGGGTAAAACCTTGACTCCTTTAGCCACTGCTTGACGCAATAACTGCCCGTATTTAGTATCCTTACTATCCCCCGGAGCAAACCGGTCACAATCACCCCGATTAATAAAGTAGAGCATAATCGCCTCCGCTGCCGGCAATAAAGCCATTAATTCCTGTAAATGCTTCTGTCCCCGCGTGGTGACAGTATCGGGAAAAAGTGCCGTTTCTCCCTGATTCCAAGTGGTATTTTTGACCTCGATATAGGTGAGGGATTTATCACCATGGGTCAAAAGAAAATCAATTCTACTGCGATTATTTTGACCGTAGGCCACTTCCGATCGCACCTCGGTGTCATTTTTGACCAAATCGGGAAAAAATCCTTGCAACAGGGCATTTTTCACCACCTGATTGGGAAGATTGGTATTAACTCCCACCCAAGTCTCTCCCAGTTGAATCATCTCCCAGGTATAAGCTAATTTTCGCTTCGGGTTATCACTACGGGAAAGATAAACCGGTTGACCCTCTACGCATACATCCGTCATCGGTCCGGTATTAGCGCAATGGGCCGTAATTAATTCTCCGTTGTCCAGTTGTATGTCGGCAAAAAAGCGTTTGTAACGTTTAATTAAAATACCCTTGACAAGAGAAGGATAAGTGTGAACCAACAAGGGAGTCATTAAATTTTCGCCACGGAAAAAAACAGCGTGTTCTTTTGATATTAACGCGAGTTTTAGCGGAAAATAGCTTATAGTTTCAGAAGAATTGTCCCAAAGTTTCTAAGTCTAGATTAAGAGGAAAACTACCTTGAAATAGGTTTGTTCAGTCTGTGGCTACGAATACGACCCAGAAATCGGCGATCCTGACAACGATATACCTCCTAACCCCCAACCCCTAACCCCCAACCCCTAACTCCTAACCCCTAACCCCCAACCCCCAACCCCCAACCCCTATTCCCGAAAAACTGATAACCGCTCAGGTACAATAAAACCTTGAGGCTTAATAGATATTGAGATTATGGGTAACACTTTCGGACGACTATTTCGGGTTTCCACTTTTGGAGAATCTCACGGGGGTGGGGTAGGAGTGGTTATCGATGGTTGTCCCCCGCGCTTAGAAATTTCCGAAGAGGAGATTCAAATCGATTTAGACCGTCGCAAACCGGGACAAAGCAGAATCGTGACCCCGCGTCGGGAAAATGACATTTGTGAGATAATTTCGGGCGTTTTTGAAGGCAAAACCCTCGGTACACCGATCGCTATTTTAGTGCGGAATCAGGATGCTCGTTCGCAAGATTACAACGAAATGGCCGAAAAATTCCGACCTTCCCATGCGGATGCCACCTACGAAGCAAAATACGGCATTCGCAACTGGAAAGGAGGAGGCAGATCTTCGGCCCGGGAAACCATCGGCCGGGTGGCCGCAGGAGCGGTCGCTAAAAAAATCCTTAAATCTGTCTATAATGTCGAGATTATCGGCTATGTGAAGCGAATTAAAGATATTGAGGCAATCATCGACCCCAACACCGTCACCCTCGACGAGGTGGAAAGTAATATAGTGCGTTGTCCCAACGGGGAAACGGCCGCCAAAATGATCGCCCTAATCGACCAAATTCGCCTGAATAAAGACTCGATCGGCGGTGTGGTGGAATGTGTAGCCAGAAATGTGCCGAAAGGTCTAGGAGAACCCGTTTTTGATAAGCTAGAAGCCGATTTAGCTAAGGGGATGATGTCCTTACCCGCGAGTAAGGGATTTGAAATCGGATCGGGATTCGCGGGAACCTTCTTAACCGGCAGCGAACACAATGACGAGTATTTTATCGATGATAACGGGGAAATTCGCACCAATAGCAATCGTTCGGGGGGCATTCAAGGGGGAATCAGTAACGGTGAAAATATTATTATCCGCATCGCTTTTAAACCCACCGCAACTATCGGTAAAGAACAAAAAACCGTGACGCGCACCGGGGAAGAAACCACCCTGGCAGCCAAAGGAAGACACGATCCTTGCGTTTTACCCCGGGCCGTCCCTATGGTGGAAGCGATGATGGCTTTGGTATTATGCGATCATCTGCTCCGTTTTCAGGGACAATGTACGGTTAGCGATCGCTTTTTCTAAATCTTCACCCGCGATGAAATTTTTATTCCTTCATTCCAATTTTCCCGCCCAATTTCGCCATTTAAGCACGGTTTTGGCTCAAGACCCTGGAAATCAAGTGATTTTCGGCACTACCAGGCAAGAGGGAGAGATACCGGGGGTAAAAAAATTTATTTACAAGGAAAGTCGCGCTGTTTCTCCCCAAACCCATCATTATGTCCGTCCCTTGGAAAGTGCGGTTTTACAAGGTCAAGCGGTTTATGGTGTTTGCCAACAACTGAAAAATCAAGGATTTTATCCCGATATTGTCTATGCACATTCTGGCTGGGGGCCGGGCCTATTTATCAAGGATATTTTCCCGAAAACTAAGTTTTTAGCCTATTTTGAATGGTTTTATCATGCCCATGGTTCCGATGCTGATTTTGATCCGGCGGACCCCCTTAATGCTGATGCCGAGGCCCGGATTAGAATTAAAAATGCGCCAATCCTCATCGATCTGGTCAGTTGCGATCGAGGTTTATCGCCGACTATCTGGCAAAAACAGCAATTTCCCCGCGAATTTCACTCGAAACTGACGGTTTTACACGATGGCATCGATACGGACTATTTCTGTCCCCGTCCCGATGTGCAGTTAGTGATTCCAGAGATAGGTTTAGATTTATCCGGTGTCAAGGAGATTGTCACCTATGCAACCCGGGGAATGGAACCCTATCGCGGTTTTCCCCAATTTATGACGGCTGTTTCCCTAATTTTAGCCCGTCGGCCTAACTGTCATATCGTAATTGTCGGGGAGGATCGGGTTGCTTATGGGAAAACTCTACCGGACGGCAAAACCTATAAACAATTGATGTTAGAAAGTCTTTCTTTGGATTTATCCCGGGTGCATTTTACCGGTTCTCTGCCCTACGGTCAATATAAACAGGTTTTACAGGCATCGGCCGCCCATATCTATCTTACTCGTCCTTTTGTGCTTTCTTGGTCAATGTTAGAGGCTATGGCTATGGGTTGTGTGGTGATTGGTTCCGATACTCCCCCCGTGCGAGAATTAATTACTGATGGGGAAAATGGTTTATTAGTGGATTTCTTTTCTCCCCAACAAATAGCCGATCGCGTGGATGAAGTGTTAAATTATCCCCAGGGTTGGCAAAATCTGCGTTTAAATGCCAGGGAAACTATCAAGCAACGCTACGACCTCAAACAATGTTTACAGGATCATCTAGACTGGTTATTGAGTTGATTTTTCAGTGATCAGTGAATAGTAAACAGTAATCAGTGAATAGTAAACAGTAATCAGTGAAAAGAAAGCTGCGAACTTGCCAGGTAATTAGTCACCGCAATAAGGACAGCCTTATTGAGAATGACTAAACATAGAAGTATTACCGGGTAAGGGTTTCTCAATCAACATATATGAAATACTTATACTAAATCCAGTTATTAAAGACTGATTATCTATTCCTCCTTTTGCCTCTTGCCTATCCTGATATGTAGCCTATACTCAACGGATTTAGTATTACCTGCTCGTCTTTCTTCTAATAATACGGAGGCGATGAAACGGTTAAAAACTTGTTCCCTTTTGATGGAATATTGAGAATTTAACTCTTGGCATTCTGCCACTGTTAAGTTAACCCATAATCTTTAGATAGGCGGAAAAAATCACCATTTTATATTGTTATGTTGATTCAATATTTTTTATCCCTGCTCTAAATTCCCGCAGTGCTTGAGCATGATTTTCTATACCAATACAACGCAGCAATAAATCTACATCTAAACTCGGTAAAAGTTGCGATTTACTAACAGCCTCATATCCCTCATTTCCTAAACTATAAAACAATAACTCATCATTCATCCAAAACCAAACTTCAGGAATTTGTAAGCGTTTGTATGCTTCCAGTTTATCAATTCCTCCACTACTAACAACCACCTCAATCACTAAATCAGGATGTTTTCTATTTGCTCCCAACTCATAGGATTTATCACCTTCTCTTTTAACCTTTTCAAATTCATTTTCTAAGGTGACAGAACCAGTAGGAGTAAAATCTAATCCCAAAAATTCTAAATAAATTTCTAGTAAAGCACCAATACGTTCTTTGATAGTTTCGTGTTTTTTCCCTGGCATTTTTCTAATCTCCAAAACTCCATCTAAAAAAGATAACCTTAACCCTGGGCGATCGATTAGCTGTTCAACAGCTTTAAATTCTCTCCAGGTTAAGTCACTAATTAAAATTGGTTCTGCTTCTCGTTCGATGAGTGTAGTTATCATGATTTAAACCCAAATTTAGAGCGTGAATTTTGTTCACTATGATATGATATAAAAACAGAGTATCATAAAAAACATCATGCAAGCATACAAACTCAAAGGAAAAATTGATCAATCTGGTAACTTGCTGATTACCGAACCCCTGAATTTACCCCCCGGAAACGTGGAAATTGTAGTTTGGGCAGCCACAGACACCCTT